>NZ_MUET01000013.1:0-56876 GCF_001995685.1 Salinivibrio sp. IB282
CCCCAGCACGGTGTTGGATATGTGGAAATTGCCAACGGGCGCCTGTCACGATCGAGGTTAATCGTTGGCCTCAATGTCGGATGGCGCAGTGCAACTGGCGCCAGTTGCACTGCGCGCGGTGCAAATCATACCAAGTTTGCACTATCGAGTTGGCGCTTATGCCATTGGTGAAGGAGACTTCGCAAACCAAAACTGGCCTCAAATGAGGCCAGTTTTGCTCGTATTAAACCTTTGAATGTGCGAGTGTTATACGATACGTCGCCGAAAGATGCGATGACCAACGGCATTGAATAATGCGCCTGCCACAATTAACCCACCACCGAGATAGGTCCAAATTGAGGGCACTTCATTAAATATCCATACCCCAATTAATGTCGAGAACACGATTTGCACATACGCATAGGCTGACGCTTCGCCAGCTTGTTGTGTTTGCATGGCTTTGGTGAGCCCATACTGGCCGATTTGAGTAAACACACCCACTAACACCAATAAGAATGTGAGCGGCAAACTTGGCATCACAAACTCTGGCCACATCAACACCACCGAGACCGGCAGGGCGACCATCGGGAAGTATAGGATGATTACCGAGCTGTCTTCGCTGCGGCTGAGTTTTCGGACAATTACGTAGGCCACAGAGCTCCCTAAAGCCCCCAGTAATGCGATAGCGACACTAAAGGGCGGAAGTGCGCTATCGATCGATGTATTGAGGTTGGGTTGAACCATCAGATAGAGGCCGCCCAAACACAGGGCAATGGATACTAAGGTGGCGCCTTGTAAGCGCTCTTTAAGCAGCACGAGCCCAAGGATAGCGGTAAATACCGGGTGGGTGTATTGCAGCACTGTGGCTTCGGCGAGCGGCAGTGTCGTAACCGCATAATACACACACATTAATGCCATGGTGCCCAATACGCCGCGCAATAAAAGTAGCGGTTTGTTGTTGCCCAAAGGCGATAGACCTTTGCGCCTGACATCGGTGTAGCTGATGATGAGTGAGACCAAGGCCCGCGATGCCACGATCTCAAACACTGGGATACCGTTGAGGCTCACATATTTTACACAGGCGGACATCAGCGCGAACCCGAATGCAGAGAGCAGCATATAGCGGATCCCAATGGGGATCGCAGAGAAAGATAAGGCAGGCATAATCACACGGCGTTGAACAACAAGGCGAACATGATAACGCGTCTCGCTATTTTTTGCTTGAGGATAGGGCAAATAAATACGCGGCCTTGATAGCCGCGTGTGATTACAAGGTTAGAAGGTTAAGGCCAAAGCTGGGTGAGTGAGCCGAGTAATTCCTGGCTAGCGCCCTGTTGTCCGAGGTATTTAAGAATAATCGGAACAAATTGCTGCAAGGTTGCCGCATTGACCCCTAGCTTTTCTGCCACGCTATACAGGCTATTGAGTGAGCTGATGTTGTTACTAACACCAGTGTCACCGAGTAACGAAGACAGCGAGCCTAAATCAGGGCGGAGACTAGCAAGCTCTTGCTGTTTAGTCCCCGTCAGACGATCGGCTGCCATTGCCAGCAACGCGCTGGCACCACCGGCGGCTTGTGTTGAACTCACATCCACTTTCTCGGTAATGGATTGGACAAGGGGAGATTGACTGGCTTGGTCATCCGCAAATTGGGTCGCCATTTGCGTCATCGTATCAGTGGTTTTATCGCCTTGGCCGAACAGAGCGTAGCTTGGTGTTGCGAACACAAGGCTTGAGAGCGAGAGCAAAGTCGCTACGTATTTAATCATCGATTATCCGTTAAACAGAAAAATGCGCCGTGCTCTAGGTATAGCGGGGATTGCCGCGGAAAGAAAGCCTTTCAGCGGCAAAGTTTTGGCGAGTCTCAGCGTTAAGCCACGGCACGCACTTTTTCTAAGTGGGCGAGGTACTCATCGTAGCTGCCGTTAAAGTGGATCAATTGCTGATCTTTTATCTCAATAATGTCGGTCGCCAATGAGGAAACAAATTCACGGTCGTGGCTGACAAAAATCAAAGTGCCAGGGAATTGCTCTAGGCCTTTATTGAGTGATTCGATGGCTTCCATATCCATGTGGTTGGTCGGCTCGTCCATCACAATCACATTGATATCTTGCATCATCAGCTTGCCGAACATCAGGCGGTTTTTCTCGCCCCCTGAGCAGCTTTTGGCCTTTTTGTTCACATCATCTGCTGAGAACAACAAGCGACCCAAAATGCCACGAACAATCAAATCATCATGCTTGGCCGTACGCCATTGCGACATCCAGTCAAACACGGTGAGATCGTTATCAAACTCGGCACTGTTATCTTGTGCACAGTAACCAATTGCGGCGTTTTCTGACCATTTGATTGTGCCTTCGCTTTGCGCAAGCTCGCCGACTAAACAACGCAACAGGGTGGTTTTACCCACACCATTTTCGCCAATGATCGCCAGGCGCGAGCCCGCTTCAAGCAAAAAGTGACCGTTTTTAAATAAAGCTGTCTCGTCAAAGGTATGGCCAACTTCGCGTAATTCGACCGCTTGACGGTGGAGTTTTTTGCTTTCGGTAAATTGAATGTAAGGATGCACACGGCTAGACGCTTTGACTTCATCAAGCTGGATCTTTTCCATGCGTTTGGCGCGTGAACTGGCTTGTTTGGCCTTAGAGGCGTTGGCACCAAAGCGGTTCACAAAGTCTTGCAGCTCACTAAGTTCAGCTTCTTTTTTAGCGTTGCTGGCGAGCAATTGTTCACGTGCCAAGCTAGATGCAGCGACGAAATCATCATAGTTACCGGGGTAAACACGAAGCTCACCAAAATCAATATCCGCCATATGGGTGCAGGTGGCGTTCAAGAAGTGGCGATCGTGGGAAATAATAATCATGGTGCACTGGCGCTGTTGCAGCTCACCGGCCAACCAATTGATGGTATGAATATCCAAGTTGTTGGTTGGCTCGTCCAGCAGCAAAATATCAGGATTGGCGAACAGGGCTTGAGCAAGTAGCACTCGTAATTTCCAGCCCGGCGCGACTTGTGACATCAAGCCAAAGTGCAGCTCTTCTTCAATCCCCGCTTGCAAAAGAATATCGCCGGCACGGCTCTCGGCGGTATAACCGTCCATTTCGGCAAACTGGCTTTCTAGCTCTGCGACGGCCATGCCATCTTCTTCGCTCATTTCCGGCAGGGAATAAATGCGCTCACGCTCTTGTTTGATTTCCCACAGCTTGCGATCGCCCATCATCACCGCATCAATCACTGAGTATTGCTCATAGGCAAATTGATCTTGGCTAAGCTCGCCCAAGGTTTGTCCTGGCGTGATGGACACATTGCCTGCGGTAGGCGTGAGCGCGCCACTCATGATTTTCATCAAGGTGGATTTGCCACAGCCGTTGGCTCCGATCAATCCGTAGCGGTTACCGTTACCAAATTTGGCAGAGATGTTTTCGAATAGCGGCTCGGCACCAAACTGCATGGTGATATTGGCGATTGAAATCAAAAGACGTTCCTAGCGAATGTGCTCAACCAGGGCGTGTAGTCATGCCAACAAGGCATCTGACTCACGGCCAAGCGAGAGGGTGTAAAGATAAATATGACTGAGCGCGCATTGTACAGAAGTGTGATTGAATTAACAGATTAATGGTGAAGAATCACAAGGCGATGCTGGTTATCACCTTGTGATGTAATGGCTTTTATCTTGTGATGTCTATGGTGTTAGGCCTTGCGAGTGAGCATACGTGTATCCGCTTGACGAATTAACTGATCCAACGCGGTTTTACTGCTGGTTAACTGAGGGGCATTATCCGCACGCATGTCGCTCACACCAAAACTAAAGCTCAAATAATGCGGGCGTTGATCAATCAGGAGTGGTGAATGAGCCAGTTGCATTACCAGTGACTGGGCCCAATCAGTGGCAGCCGCGTGTGTGGTGTTGGGCAATAACACCGCAAACTCATCCCCGCCAAAGCGCGCCGCGATCCCCTCGTGCGTATTATCGGCGAGCAGTGTAGCAAGGTGACAAATAGCCTGGTCACCCATCAGGTGGCCGTATTGATCATTCACCGCCTTCAACTTATTCATATCGATAAACACCAGTGCCAACTGGTGGCATTGAGGTTGGCTTAGCAGTGTATTGAAGCTGGTTTCGAGATGATACCGATTGGCAAGGCCTGTCATGTCATCGGTATTGAGCTTTTGTACCAAATGCCCCAACTGATCGACCAAGCGCTGGTTTTCGGTTTCTAACGCGGCAATTAATTGTTCACACTGACCCACCTGATAACGCAGTTGTTTAATGGTTTTGGTGTCATCGTTTATCAGCGTTTTGACTTGTTCTAGCACATCGTTCATGACTATATTCCTTTACGCACCCTAACCAGGTATGACGCCACTTTATCGGTACGGTGCGACAGAATGTGTCTGATTAAATCGGTTTAACTGATTGTTTTATATGCGACGCATTTTGCCTTTTTGTGATGGTAGGCTCAGTTATGAAATGGAACCGCGATCGCGGCTTGTTTGTGAAAATAGGCAGGTAAATAATAGTGGAAACATCATTAGACAGCGAAACATTTATGACAACCCGTCCGCCTAAAAGTGACTCGCTAAGGCTCGCATTCTTGTTGTTGCGCCACCTTTCACACCGGATCAAACAAACCGCAGGCGACCTACAAAAAGCCGTTGCCAGCGATGGGATAGAACGCAACATCCGTACCATTCAACGTAACTTAGAGATGCTTTGCGAGGAAGGGTTTGCCGAGTGTGATGATGCTAGCAAGCCTTATGGCTATCGGTTATCGCGCTATGCCCCAGAGCTGAGCAACGGCAAGTTATCCACGCAAGAGGCGTTATTGTTGTCGCTGGCTGAAAACTACCTCACCAACTTGTTGCCGGCTAATGTTACCGAATCACTCAGTACCATGTTTGCGGCAGCGCGCTGTGAATTGAACCCGACGGGTGATGCCGAAAAAGCCCGCGCCTGGACCAAGAAAGTGCGTGTGGTCAGCGAGACTCAGCCGTTACTTCCCCCCAAGATGAGTGACGAGGTTTTTAAAAATGTTACTGACGCACTCTACAACGACTATCCGCTAACCCTCGATTACTACAATGCCAAACAGCAACAAAAAACCGGCCAACGGGTTTATCCACTCGGCCTCGCGCAACAAGGCCCACGCTTATATTTAGTATGTCGGTTCGAAGGCTACGACAACGAGCGCAGCATAGCGGTTCACCGCATTAACCGTGCCAATGTGTCTAAATTCCCATTTACGCCGCCACCAGATTTTGATCTGAAAAAATACGACGACGATGGCCGGTTTGGTTTTGGAGAAGGCGAGCGCTGCTCACTGATCTTTAACATTAAAAAAAGCGCCGGCCACTATTTACAAGAAACGCCACTGTCTTCCGATCAAACCATGACCGAGCACGATGATCATTATCAAGTCACCGCCACGGTCATCCGCTCACAACAACTTACCCACTGGCTTGATGGATTTGGAGAGTTGGTGTGGGGCGTCGCGATGAAAGACACGATCGCTGTCTGTGAAGAATAAGCCTTGCATTGAATTGTATCGGAGAACACATTTCTCAGTATTAACAGAATCGAGGAAACGATGAATACAAAATTAGTATCGGAATGGAAGCTACCTAAAGCACTCGCTACGAAATTAAATATTACTAATAATCAACAAGAGAACTATGATGCACTCTTAATCGACGCTGTTGATTGTTTCTTAAGTAATCGAAAAGCAACCAACTCCATTGCCTCTTTACTTTATACCGGATTCTCCAAGGTAGAGAGTTTACTGGCCGCCGAACGGTGGGTGTGCCTTGATCGTGATATCTTCTTTGATAAAAAAGCCAAAGGTTTTTGGATGCTGACCTCTGAGCTCGACGATTTAGATCGTATTGACTCTGGGACTGAGTTAAGTTTCGTAGAAGAAGAAATACAAAAAAATTTTAGTGACCCATTAAATGAATGGTCAATACCGGATAAAGAAGAGTTGTTATGTCTAACTCGCTTGAGCCATGTGCCCTTTAAGGTACTTAAAGGTCGACCTCGAGTTACTGGGGATATTTGTCTTTATGGCAATATGGATAAATGCCAAGCTTTCGATACTGATGATGACCAATTAAGAGAGGGGGGTGCGGGTAAAATAGTCCCCTTTCTAGCTTACGAGAAAAGCGATGTATCAGCGCGGTCACTATTTATCACCCTAATTGAAAACGGCTTTATCCTTAACCGGTATAAAGATGATGTGGCATTAAGGGCTTTGATTAAAATCTTTCATTACAACAACGATGATGTCTATCCTTCTTATAAAAAAGATGCGATTGATAGTCTTGCGCGAGCAGTTAATGAAAAGGTTACAACTCCGTTACTCTTTGAAGAAAAAATTAGAGCCGATCTTAGCCCTTATCATCAAAAAATCATCGAAGATACTGACTTGGGGCATTGGAGTTTATGGCAAGATGAGCTCGATACCAGTGAAATGGAGGCAGTACCATTACCTAAAAAGCTAGTCGCGCGTGATCCTAAAAGCAGAATTAATGAAGGGGTCGTAGCGATTGATTTTGGTACCAAAAGCACGGTTGTGGCGTATCAAAAAGATAACGTTAACATTCATCCGATGCGGATTGGGACCGGAGATCTCAGCAAAGATATTGCGGCACATCACTATGAAAACCCAACCATTATGGAGTTTGTTAATCTCAACGCATTTTTAACCGCTTACCATCAAAAAGAGAACAAGCCCGATACGCGTTGGTGTGATCTGACGATTTCTCACACAGCGCAAAATTCGTTACAAGGCAGCGAGTCGAGCAAGTTTAATACCTTTCTTGATGCATTAAAGCAGTGGGCTGGTGATAAAAACCGAAACTTAAAGGTTGTCGGCCAGCATGGCAAGATCATCGATCTTCCGCCTTTCTTATCTCTTGAAGATGGAGATTTTAATCCCATTGAAATTTATGCCTATTACTTAGGGTTATATATCAATAACCTGAATAACGGTATTTTTATGGACTACATTTTGTCTTTCCCTGTCACCTATGAAGTGGCCATTCGCGACAAAATTATCCATAGCTTTAGAAATGGACTTAAAAAATCGCTGCCGGCCGAGCTGGGTAAAGAGACGATTAATACCATATCGGTGAAGAAAGGTGCCAGCGAGCCAGCGGCTTATGCACTGACGGCATTACAAGCTTACCATATCGAGCCAGAAGGCGATGAACGTGTTTTTTATAGCGTGTTCGATTTTGGTGGCGGTACAACAGATTTTGACTTTGGCATTTATCGTGAGCCAACAGATAAGAAGGACCGGCGTCGCTTTGACTATGTGATTGAGCACTTTGGCGCCGGCGGTGATAAGTTTTTAGGCGGTGAGAATTTACTCGAACTCCTTGCCTTTGAAGTGTTTAAGAAAAACAAAAATAGCTTATTAGAGCAGGGGATTCAATTTGAGAAACATCCAGAACGAGATGCGTTTGCGGGCAGTGAGCAACTGTTAAGCCGTTCGCAAGAGGCACGTACAAATACTAAACAGCTGTGCATTGCCTTGCGACCCTACTGGGAAGAGCATGACGACTTTTCGTTTGATGCATCAGGCGAATTGCAAGTGACACTCACAGATGTCAATGGTGTACAGCACTCTGCTTTTGGATTACAAATTGATGACCAAGAATTAAACGCCATTTTATCAAGCCGTATCGAGCGTGGTGTCGAAAACTTTTTCGATGCACTGCGACTAGCATTTAGTAATCGCCAACATATGCTATCGGATATTTCTAATGTGAAGATATTCCTGGCCGGTAATGCGAGTCAGTCGAGCTTCGTAAGGACACTTTTTGATAAACATATTGCGTTGCAACATCAAGAAATGGGGCTCGCTGAAGGTGAAAGCCGGTTTGAGCTTTTTCAGCCACTCGGTGTTGATAGCCAGGATCTTGAGAAGCCAACCGGTAAAACTGGGGTGGCTTTTGGGTTGATCGAATCGCGTGAAGGTGGCCGAATTAAAGTAATTGATCACAATGTGAATGACGATGATATTCGCTTTAAATATTACCTTGGCGAGAATAGAAAGAAAAAATTTAAGCCGCTTATCGAACGCGACGTTAGCTTTAATCAATGGATTGACTTTACTTTCGCGGATTACCAAACTTTTGAGATTTTTTATACAGATCAACCCAGTACCAGTACCGGCCAAGTGGCGATTTCTGATACGAGTATCAAAAAGAAAGTGATAAAGCTAGACACGACGGATGATGACGCCTTGGTGTTCATTCGTGTTGTCTCGCCCACTGCCATTGAGTACGTCATTGCGAACGAAGACGATATTCACAATGACATATACCTCAATGAAATTAACCGTATCGAACTTTAAGGAGAACGACGATGATTGCTTTATTACCTACGTTGATCCCATCAATCATGAGTGCAATAGCAAAAGTCGCGGCAACGGTCGGGCCTATGGTTGCTAAATACGGACCTATGGTGATTAAAACCGTGGGAGAAAATTTACCGAAAGTAATGAATGCTGTCGAGGCAGTTAATGTTGTCACTGGGGTATTTAACCCCAGTGATAGTGTCAGTAACCTGGGTGAAAAAGCACTGGCCGCAGATAAAAAGCCTGAAGATTTCGATAAAATCAATGATTATATTGACTATCTTAAACACGATGTTCAGGTTGAAGAGCAGAACTTGAATGAATCGTCAGTTGATACTGCCGTTCGCGATGTTGTTGGAACAACGATTGCCATTAAAGCCATTGCAGAAAATATAGACATGCAGATGTCAAACATATCACTGCCGCTGTTAAATACGGTTAGCAAACTAGATATTGGTCCGGCGCTGACACTTGCAATAATGAAGGCTTATGCGCAAACTGAATTAGAACCTGCTCATCTTGAGAAATACTTGGCGGATAAATTAAGTCTACAAGAAGCGCATCAACACAGTGATGTATTAGTAAGAGCACACCAGATCGCCAATCCCGACATGGACACGACACAAGCTGGAAATGCGGTCATGAATTTACGATAGGATCAACAATGAAAAAGTCACTGATTGAGCTGCTTGAAGAACATGCAGGTATTACACAAAAAAAGTTCTGGCTTGAAAAGCCCATTCATATTCTTGAACATGAGTTTTCCCTCTATCACATCAAAGAAGTGACATTTGATGAAGACTCACCACGAAAAGAAGCGTTCGAAAATGTACTGAATGCATTAACGGTTCAAGGTATTGTTTTTACCTATCTATTGCTGGGTACCAAAGACAGTGTTTATTTTTATTTTGGTATTGCTAAAAACAAACAGTATCAAGGTGATACTGTCTTAGATGTTGATGATATTGGTGAAAAAATACTCAAACCCTCCCTCGAAGGTAACTTTAGAGGCAGTGTTGTAGAAAAACTGGATAAAAATCAACGATCAGCAGTGAAAGATGCATTAGGAAGTTTTCCTCATATGTATCGACTGCAAGGGGTCCCCAGTGTGCATGAGGATAATGAGGAGTTCCAAGGTGTAGACCGACTCGTTGATATCATGTCTGGGGATGAGTTCTGCTTTGCCGTATTAGCTGATCCCTTGTCATTATTAGAAATTAATACAATTGAGTCAGAGCTTTATACCATTTATAACAAGCTGTTACCCCTAGCGAAAAAAACCGTTCAAGATGGAAAAAATGAGGCAAAGACAACTGGTGAAACCGAGGGAAGATCGGAGACAACATCAACCGGAAAAAATGATGGAATCACGATTACTCAAAATACAGGAAAGACTCACTCTATAACAGAAGGCACATCAACAACAGGCGGAGAAAAGCAGTCCTCCAATAGCTATACCACAAACGATCATGATAAATACAAAAGTGGTTCAGAAGCTAAAAATAAAGGAACGACGACTTCTACATCTGTAGCTAAAAACATAGGCAGTAATACATCAGAACAAAAAGGCACTTCATCGAGTGAGTCTCGAGAGTTTACCGATAAAGCCATTCAAGAATGGCTTAATTACATTGATGATGTGCTATTGCATCGCGTGCAAGTTGGCAAAAACAAAGGGCTTTATCTGTCGAATATCTATATGCTGGCCAAAAACAAGGCCAGTGCGATTAAATTAGGGAACACGGCTCGGTCGATATTTTCTGGCGAAGAAGCAAATAAGTCACCGCTCACAGTAACGCGTGTGACAAACAAAAAAGAGGTTTATGCTTTTAGAAACCTACAACTGCCGATATTAAAGAAAAATAATAACAGAGAAAACCCCGAAGCTTATAGGCAGTTAAACCTGTTACATGCTAAAAACCCATTAAACAGTTACGATTGCAATTGGCTTTCAACTAATGAGTTAAGTGTGGTGGCARGTCTACCACAAAAGGAAGTCGTTGGGTTAACCCTAAAAGAAGAAGTTGAGTTTGGTTTGAATATAGCGAAAGCGATTAGGGAACCTAACCAGCTTTATCTTGGTAATTTGGTTAAAAGTGGCTTAATTCAAGGTGTTGATGTTCATTTAGATAAAAATGAGTTAGATAAACATATCTTTATCGCGGGGGTAACAGGTAGCGGAAAAACCACCACCTGTCAGCGATTACTGGATTCTGCGGATATGCCTTTTTTGGTGATTGAACCGGCAAAAACTGAATACAGGGTGCTTGCTAAGAACAATGACGATATTCTTATTTTCACCTTAGGGAATAATAATATCGCACCATTTAAACTCAATCCATTTGAGTTCTTCCCACATGAGAATATCACCTCTCGTGTTGATATGATAAAAGCCAGTATTGAATCTTCATTCGATATGGAAGCAGCGATCCCTCAATTAATAGAAGCGGCAATTTATCAGTGCTATGAAGATAAAGGCTGGGATATTACTACCTCGAAGAACCGATTTTATGATGATCCTTTTTCTGATGGCGTCTATGCGTTCCCTACTTTAAGTGACTTGGTGTTGAAGACCGAAGAAGTGGTCGCTAGCCAAGGTTTTGATGACCGACTTAAGCAAGATTATATTGGATCCATCAAAGCCAGATTACAAGGCTTATTGATTGGGGCGAAAGGCATCATGCTCGATACCCCACGCTCGATTAACTTTAATGAACTGGTAAAAAGAAATGTCATTCTTGAGTTGGAAGAAATACGCAATCCGAATGAAAAATCATTGATCATGGGCTTCGTTTTATCGAATCTAAATGAAGCGATTAGATCTAATCATCGAGCCTATCAAAAAGAAGGGAAAAAATTTCGCCATATCACCTTAATTGAAGAAGCGCACCGTTTGTTGTCTAAGTTTGAAGTTGGTGATAGTCAGAATAAAAAGCAGGGTGTTGAAACCTTTGCGGATATGTTAGCTGAAGTGAGAAAGTACGGCGAATCTTTGATTATTGTCGATCAGATTCCTAATAAACTCACTCCCGAAGTACTTAAAAACACCAACACAAAAATTATCCATAAGCTATTTGCTAAAGACGATAAAGAGGCCGTAGGGAACACTATGGCGCTTACGGATGAACAAAAAGATTTCTTATCTAACTTAGAACCGGGGCGGGTGTTACTATCGAGCTCTGGGATGAGTAAACCACTGCAAGTACAAATAAAAGAGTATATCAGCACTACCAATGAAGAAGAGATTGATGAAGATGAAATTAGAAAGTTAGCACTTAACTTTTATATCAATAACTATCGCTCAGGCTTCATTCCTGGGCTAGAATTTCTCAATGTACCACCCAACGAGGACGATATTATTGATTTTTTACATGGTAAGGTGGCAATGGCGTGGTACCAGGCCGTAGGTCAAGACAAGAAAAAGGATGATTTAGTATATTATATCGACCGTTTTGGATGGGAGTTTATGTGTCATTTTATTAATGAAAATTGTTACAATACGGGTGATAACGCGGATGAACAGGAAAGACAATCATTGCTAAATGATTTTTTACACAGTTTGTATATAGATCGTGATGTACTTATTACATTGCGACATCATAATACTTTTAGAAAAGATCTAAAAGATAAAGTTTAGGAGGCGTTATGGGTTTTTTTAGTAGCTTGGGTTCAGCGTTATCTAGCATAGCGTCTAGCGCATGCAACGTAATCAGTAGTGTGGCGAGTAAAATTACAGATGCGGTTAGCACGACCGCGACGAAGATCGCTGAAATGGGAGTGGAACTAGCAGCAAAAGTCGGTGATACCATCAAGGCGATTGGTGTTAGTCTAGGTATTATTAACCCTAACTCCGATATGGCAGAGCTTGGCGAAAAAGCCATGATGGCTGATATGAAGCCAGATGACTTTGATACCATTAATGAATACATTAACTATCTTCAAGATGACGTGACCATTGATCGGGAAAAGTTTGATAATTTGGACGAGAAAGATCTATTGGCTCGCTCGTCGATTGGTGCATCGATTACATTAAAAGGCATTAATGAAAAGCTAGATACTGTTGTTACGCCTGATTTTCTGGCGGTAGTTGCGCAACAGGGTGTCGAATCAAAAGAAATTATCGAAACCATAAAAGTATATAAAGAAAAGCAGTTAGAAACGGGTGGCTATGGTCTTTACATCAAGGATGAGTTAAGTGTTAGTGAAAGTGGAAAACACGCGGATGCATTGGTCGCAGCCTACCAGAGGGTCGATCCCGATCTATCGGTGGAACAAATAGAAGACAAAGTGATGAGGTTAAAGTCTTAAATGACAGATTATATCGTTTCTGTAAAAGGTGACCAAGCGCAAGCCTATCGACTAATTTTGGGCCAGAGAGAAATTATTCGGTTTGAGGGAGAAGAGTATGTTTCGAAGGCTGATTTTTGGCACACCTTTAAGAAAAAAATTGAGTATGTCGAGGGCGAAAAAATCGCGATTGTCATGATTAGGGATGATCCAGAATTCAGTATCGACCCTGATGTGACCATCGCTGATCGCTTTAATAATGACTTAGAAGATGTCCGGGGTGTGATCGATGAATTTTGCTTACGGAACCGTGAAGCTTTGTGCTTCCCAAATTCGATCGATAAAGTGGATTATCGGAGCGTGAGTCAAGAGCGGCCCTATAACGAAGCGCCGATAGTTGATGATAACCTGTCCGATTCCGATAGCTCTTCTTCCGATGAAATCAGTATCCAGTCATTTTATCTTAAAAAAACGCGCAGCTATAAAAGGCAACAATAATGGCTATTCCCGAAAATGATTTATTATCTGCACTGGAAAATGAAACGGTAAAAAACAAAATTATTGCTATTGTTGATAGCGCTAAGCAGATCAGCACTAAGAAGCTGAGCGAAAAAGAAAATACCGTTAGCATTGAAGAATATAACTTTCTTAAGGAGAAAAATAAAGAGTTAATACTGGCACTGACTGAACAAAAAGAGCAGGTTGAGGTGTTAAGGAAAGAGCTTTCCGATCTGGTTAAAGCTTATGAAGATCTAGCGCAAAGAAAGAAAAATACAGAGGAGGATCTTAATGCTTATAAAGAAGATAATAAAAAACTGCTCGAGGTGTTGAGTGACAAGAAAGATGAGCTGAAAAGCAGGCAAGAACAACTAAGTGAGGTAAATGCCGCGTTAGATAAGTATAAGCATACCTTTGAAAGCGATATATTGCTCAGCCAACTGTATCACGAGTTAAGCGAAAAAACTCAGGGGTCGTTACGAGGTATTTTCAAGGATACCAGCACGCAGGGGTTAGTGGCTTGTGGTATCCAAGAAAAGAATATTTCTAATCTTTGGGATTATATAAAAAACGAAGTGGTTAACGGTGATAATGCCGATATAGACAGGGTTATTAAGATATTTGATGCTCTATTCGAACGCTTTATTTTGGCTTATCCGATGTTCTCGTTTCAGGAAGTAACTAAAGGTATAGAATTCGATACTCAACAGCACATCAAACACAATACGAGTAAGAATACCAGCGGTCCTATTCAACACGTATTGCTCAGAGGTTATATAAACACCAATACCAATAAAGTAATCAAGCCATCAGTGGTTTTTTTGTGAACTGTAAGGTTAAATATAACTAATTATGATGAGAAATTGTCTAATGAAAATAGTTATTCATGAGAGTTTTTAATATTAAAAGTCGGGAAAGATATGCCAATAAAACCACCTGGAAAATCAAATATAGCGTGTAAAGAATGTGGTTATATTCTATCCGATAGACAAGCATTTTTAATCAAGATGCGTGTAAAGAAGTTTGTATGTCCTAAATGTCGATCGGACAAGATTACGCTCATTATGTACTAACTAAAAAGACGTTTCATTATGCGCACTGATGGTCCTTTTTCGAGGCTGTGCAAATGCACTTTGCATCCAACCCCGTGTTTTAACGCTGATGAAAGGTACATATCTGAGCGTATGTACCTTATTAAACTGGAGCAACGTATTGCAACCAGTCAGTGTCCACACTCACACAAGCGGATACACAGGATCGCCCCAGGTGGCGGTGTTGCCGTCCATCATTATTTCGATGATCAAAGGTACGATTTTTTGCATCATGCATACGCAGTCTTTTAGCTGGGCGCGGTTGGCTTGGCTGCCGTGGGTGGCGCCGCCGTGGAGTAGTTGATTACGTAACGTATACAAACGGCTAAAAACAGCGGCTAATACTTTTGCGGTATCACTGTTTGCCAAGGCTTTGTGCGCGCGGGCTTTGGCGCTTTTACGTGCAGCTTGCCAGCTGTCTTCAGTGATATATCCAGCTTGATATTCCCAATAGGCTTGCAGGATATAATCATTATCGAGAATCACCCGGATCGGGCCTGAGAACTCTTGCCATACTAAATGGGTTAAACGTGCTTCTTTATCGAGGTGAATCAGTTTTTCTAGAAAGCCTTGATAGAGGTTTTTCTCGGTAAACTGACGTTTTTGCGCAAACTCTTGCGCATAAGCGGCGTTAAATGCAATCCATAAGAAAATAAACTGGCTGTCTGTATCATCCGTTTGCTCGGCTTGTTTTAGCCAGCTGAGAGCTCGGTGTACACGAATAGACAAATTTTCAGGATAATGCTCGCGCTCTTGGCGCTGCCTCGTTTTAAGTGTTTCATAGTTGGGCATAATGCCTCCCTTTGGTGGGGACCCCAAGGCCAGCTAGGCTGGCCATGGAGATGCTGTGAGCTTACAAATACCGCCCTTGAATATACTCGCGGAAGTGGGCGGGGTTGAGGGTTTCGCCGGTGGCGTCTTTAAGTAAGTTGTCGGTTGAAGTGGTGCTGGCGCGTTGCCAGATATGTTGGGACAACCAGTCAAAAATGGGTGAGAGGTTGCCGCTGGCGATTATACCGTCGACATCCAGTTGCTGGCGCATCGCTTGCATTAATTGCGCGGCATACAGGGCACCCAAGGTGTAGGTGGGGAAGTAACCAAAGCTGCCATCGGTCCAGTGAATGTCTTGCATGCAGCCGTTTTTATAGTTGCCGGCGGTGCTGAGGCCAAGGTATTGCTGCATCGCGGTGTCCCAGCGCTCAGGAATATGATCCACCTCCATTTTGCCGCTGATCAGATCGCGTTCAATGTCATAGCGCAGCATGATATGGGCAGGATAGGTGACCTCGTCGGCATCGACACGGATATAGCCAGGTGATACCTGAGTGAGCACGCGGTGGAGGTTTTCGACCTGAAACGCGGGATCATCCTGGCGGTTAAAGGCCTGTTTGGCTTGTTGGCAGATTAAAGTCGCGAAGGGGGCGCTGCGGGCGAGCTGCATTTCAAAAAACAGGCTTTGGCTTTCATGTACGCCCATCGAGCGCGCTTGTCCCACCGGCAAGCCTGCTAAGTCTTGAGGTAATCCTTGTTCATAGCGCGCATGGCCGGTTTCGTGGATCACGCCCATTAATGCCGAGGTGAAATCTTGCTCATCATAGCGGGTGGTGATGCGCACATCGGTGGGTACACCACCACAAAATGGATGCGTGCTGATATCGAGTCGACCATACTCAAAGCTAAACCCAAGCTGCTTCATCACGTGTTCACCCAAGGCTTTTTGTTGCGCTTGTGGGAAAGGGCCTTTAGGCGTGATCACCGGCTGTTGTGCTTGCTTGTCGACCACGGTTTGGATGGTCTCTGGTAGCCATTGTTTGAGGGCACCAAACACTTCATCAATACGCTCGGCGGTCATCCCGGGTTCGTACAAATCAAGGAGCGCATCATAAGGGGCACACAGCTTCTGGTCAGCGCGGATATGGGCTTCTTCACGCGCCAGGGCGACCACTTCTTTTAAATTTTTGGCAAACCCGTCCCAGTCATTATCTTGGCGTTGCTGACGCCAAGCATGCTCGCATTTAGCGCCCGCTAAAGACTTGGCTTTGACTAAGGTGTCGGGAAGTACGCTGGCTTGCTGCCATTGGCGCTTCATTTCTGCCACGCTTGCTTTTTGCGTGGCGCTTAGGTGGCGGGATTTTTCATCCACGTCCGCGAACCAGTCACCCAGCTCTGGCTGGGTCATTTGTTGATGACAGTAGAGGGCGAGTTCTGCCATGGCGTCGGCACGGGCGTGATTGCCGCCATCTGGCATCATGGTGGCTTGATCCCAACCGCAGATTGCGGCAAGGTGCTGAAAATGCGATAGACGTTTGAAGTGAGCTTCCAGCTTATCTAGTTGTTCCATAATCACTTTCCTTGTTTACAACGTTGCCGGATATTCTGGCAATTTCAGAGAGAAAAGCAAGGCAGCGCCTCTGGTTCTGCCAGTAAATGCAATAAAGGAGTTTGCAACGTCATGTATCTATTTGGGTACGGGAGTTTAATGAATCCGGCGTCACGGGCGCTGACCGGTGAATCTGGATGGACGTGCCCGGTTACCGTGACCGGGCTAAGTCGTCATTGGAGCAATGTCAGTGAGGCGTTTATTTCACCTTTGGTGGTGTTAGAAGGTGAAGGTCAATGCAATGGGGTGCTGGTCAGCATCGATCCACAGTCATTGCCCGACTTTGATCGGCGTGAGGCAGGCTATCAGCGTTTACAGTTAGCTGAATCAAACATCGCGCTGCCCGAAGACGTGACGCTTGATGGCCCCGTGTACGTGTATGTTGCCGATATGCAGCGTACCCCAGACGTAGACAAGCCGATTGCCCAATCCTATGTCGATACGGTTATGGCAGGGTGTTTGCGCTATTCGAGCGACTTTGCTCGCGCGTTTTTAACCACYACTCAGGGATGGGAAGGTGCTTATCATAATGATCGCGCTGAGCCCAGATACCCACGGGTGGCGGGAGTCAGCGATCAAGATAGAATCGACATTGATCGTTTGATGCAGATGCACTTGACAGGTTTTACGGCGCGCGGCTAATCATTCATTGATTGTTCATGACAAGAAAAGGCCACCGACAATGCGGTGGCCTTTTGCGTGTTTACATGATGCGATCGTCGATGTGATTAATTCATTTCCACATAAACAAATTCTGGCGAGGTAACTTCTACGCGGCGGTTTTTCGCGCGACCATCGGCAGTATCGTTACTGGCCGTCGGGGCGGATTCGCCTTTGCCCATCACGGTTAAGCGCTCAGCCGCAATGCCCGCGTCTAAGAAGACATCCGCAACGACTTGTGCACGCTCTTCAGAGAGTGTTTGGTTATAAGCGGCTGGCCCTTGGCTGTCGGTATGACCCACGATCGTTGCCGTCGCTTCGTCATACTTCAGCAAGCGGTCGACCAAGGGTTGCAAGGAGGCGATCGCTTGCTCAGAGAGACTGGCTTTATCAAAACCAAACATTTCAGTTTCGCCGGCCTCAGAGAGCACAATCGATTGCGGTTCGGCAACCGGCTCTGGTTCTTGAACGGGCTCAGGCTCTGCCATAACTGGCTCTTCAACCATCGGCTCTGGCATTGGCTGGTTGTCAGTGCGTCCGAAGTGATACGTCATGCCGACAGTCACGAAGTTGTTATCGACGCTTGAGAAGTAGCCATCATCCATATCGTTGATGTGCTGATATTCCAGGCGAACGTTGAGTTTTTCCGTCGCTTGGTGATCGACACCGAGTGCTCCCATCAGTGACACATCGTCACGAYCGCCGGCGTTGCTATTAAAGTCCCACATGGCGGCACCAAGCTTACCGTAAAGGGCCGTATCAGGTTTGAAGTGATAAGAAAACTTGGGCGCAAGTGTCAACGCAGTCAGATCGCCCGAGGCGCCAACAGTGGTACCTGATTGGTCAAATGCGGTATCAAAGCGGCCTAAATAATCATAGGTTCCCTCGAGCGCAAACCAATTGTTGAAATCATAGCCGGTAATAATACCCGCGCCGAGCTCTGAATCTCCGCAATCGGTGTCAGTCACACAGCTATCTTCTAAAAACGAAGGGCCAACGCGGCCACCCATGTATAGACCGCTGTCTTGCTGTGCATAAGCTGCTGGTGCGACGGCGAGTAAGAGGCCGAGACCTGTCACGACTTTTTTCATGCCACTCTCCTATTCAAGGATATGAAGTATCTTATTTTACGCATTGTGAATGCTTGTTATTCAGTCACCTTAGACCATGCGGTTGCAACTGCCAGCGAGTGGGGCAGGCTCAACATGGATAACGTGACGTGGATCCTAGGCTAGGCCTGAGAGGCGTGTAACACAATAGGCGAGAAGCGATTTGACCATGATTTGACGTGTTTAACACAGGTGTCTTATTGATGGGAAAGTGCTGACAGAGGCCGGACATAAGCCGGCCTGTGATTCATCAAGGTTATGACTTTCGGGTCCCCGTCAGGCGCTTTTGTGGGCCTTGCCCATTCACAGGGCGGCTGACTGAGATTTCGCGGCCCTTTTTCATCCCCCGCTCGTAATCATCTGTCATCGCCGCCATGGCTTCTTTCAATTGTTGCTTAAAGGTCTCGCGGTCAATATTGGCGAACTCTTTATCAATATAGTTTTTGATTTTGTCGTCGCTATCACGTGCGTCAAGCTGTGGGAGCTTATCGAGCGCGCCCTCAAGCCAGCCCGTGGTAAATGACTGTACGCGTCGCGTTACCTCTTGCGTACTGGTGCCGGTGCCTGCAAAGCTATTGCGAAACTGGCCGATATGCTCATTCATATCACGATAGACCACATCGAAAGCAAAAGCGGCAAAGATAGCGCGGTCTGCATCACCGATAAACTCAGCCTGTTTTAACCCCTTGTGATTGACGAGCACACACTCCACCCCAAACCTGCTATTAATACCGCGAATAATTTTTAAGATCGATTGGCTAATCGAAGCGGGTAACAGTTTTTCTGAGCGCGTTTTACCCATACTGATGAAGTCAATGTCGTCCTGATCGAGACCATGCTTACGCATCAGCCGCTCGGCCATTTTGATCGCCTGCGCTGCCTCATTCACATTGGCGGAATTGCTAAGCTCCAGGCATTTAGCAATTTTTTTGAGCGCTTTGCTTTTCGGATCTGACATGCATACTTCCCGGAAACGAACAAACGCGTATTGTATCGCGTCCGCGAGAGACAACAAAGGGTTGAAAGTATTGACGGTTGTGCTCGGTCTTATAGAAGGGATGAGTAACAAGGCGTGAATACGAATGAAAAAAGCGGGTGGTGTCATTGGCGCTTTAGTAGTGGTCGTGATTGCGGTGATCAATGCCGAGGTGGGCCGTCGTGCGATTAACCAATGGGTAGATCCGGCCAGTTACATTGGCCTTTGGTTGTTATCTGCCGCCGTCATGGCGTTGGCAGGGCAGCGACTTTACCCGCTAAAGGACGTGGCCGAGCGTTGGCGAGGAGAAGCATGCTTCTCACGTCAAATGCCGCCTTTTTCGACATGGCGTCTTGCAGGCTTGCTTTTCCTTGCGGTGACCAGTGCGGTATTCGCCTGCCGATTACTGGATATCGCCACCTTGGGCTTGGTGATGGTGGCGAGTGTGCAAGGTGTATTGGGGCTGGCATCTCGCTCCCCCCATCAACACCGACTATGGATGGGTTTAATGTTGATTTTCGCGGGGTTGGGGTACTTACTTGCCCCGGGCATGTATGCACCCAGCCCGTTAGGCATGATTCTTGGGCTGATGAGTGGTGGTGCATGGGCGAGTTTTTGGCTGCAAGTGACCCAACGTGCTCACCAAGCCGACGTCATCGTGGCGACCAGTTTACGGATGAGTTTATTGTTCGTGCTGCCCTTACTCATTTTTACTTTACCCAATGGGTTTCTCTCACTGCGCGGTGTTGGGTTCGCTGTCTTTGCTGGCGCATTGTTTGTGTTGGCTGCTGGCGTATTCTGGCACATGATAGCTTCAACTCAGAGGCTATTGGTACAACCAATCATCTGGGTGACCGTTTTGCTCGCCTTGATGGGTCTGGTCGCTTGGGATCAAAACAGCGTGATGAATATGCGCCTCACGAGCGCGGCTGCAGTTGTGGTGATTGGGTTGATTGTCATTGGTGGTGCCGGGCGCGCAGAGCATCCCGACTAATTTCTCAGAGCTGTTTATCTATACAGTAATTGGTGGGGTTTGTTACACTGAAAAGATGACTCACACAACGTAACCCTGATAACGCCTGTGTCCTCACTCTCTTCGTCCTACATGCAGCAAGGCTTTGTGATCACACGTCAACAGCGTGATCGCGGTCAAACCACGTCGATTATACTTTGGCTATCGACGCCAGATGGCCCGGTCAAGCTGTGCGTTGATGATCAGCAAAGCGTGTTTTTTGTACCTCAAGAAGAAAAAGCGCGCGTGGATGCTTTACTCCCATCGGTTGATCCTCACGCTTACTGTAAAGCAGTGTCATTATCCACCTTTCAACACACGCCCGTGGCGGCTTGTTATTTCAGTAGTGTGAAACGCGCGCAAGAGGGACAAAGGGTGATAAGCGGGGCGGCTATTCCTTTATATGAAGGCGATATTCGGCTCGCCGACCGCTATTTAATGGAGCGGTACATTTGTGGCAGCTTGTTGTTCACCGGGCAAACACGTCAACGCCAAGGTTACCTAGAGGTGACTCAAGGCAAGGCCAAACAGGCAGACTACACTCCGACGTTGCATCATGTTTCTCTCGATATTGAATGCTCACAAAAAGGCCAGCTTTATTCGGTGGGACTCGCGAGTGAAAAGGATAGCCGAGTGATCATGGTGGGTGCGCCTGAAGACAATGCCCCTGACTGGATAGAGTGGGTCGATAACGAGGAAGCGTTACTGGGCGCGCTAGAAAGATGGTTTGCCTATTACGATCCCGATGTGGTGGTGGGTTGGAATGTGATTGATTTTGACTTTCGCTTGCTTGTGAAGCGCGCCCAGGCCTATCAGCGCGATCTGCGCCTTGGTCGCGGTGGAGAGCGGGCTTATTGGCGGGATGGGGGAAGCAATAAACCTGGCTTTATCAGTTTGTCGGGACGGGTGGTGATTGATGGTATCGACGCACTAAAAACCGCGACTTATGGATTTCGCTCATGGGCACTGGAGGCGGTTGCACAAACGTTATTGGGAGAGGGAAAAGCGATTGATAATCCCCATGACCGGATGGCCTCTATCAATCGCATGTTTCACCACGATAAGGTGGCACTGGCGACCTACAACTTGCAAGACTGTGTATTAGTCAACCGCATATTTGCTCACACCCATTTACTGGATTTTCTTATTGAGCGATCGCGGTTAACAGGAGTAGAGCTTGACCGTGTCGGGGGGTCGGTAGCGGCCTTTACCAATTTGTTCTTGCCACGTTTGCATCGTTCGGGGTATGTGGCGCCGAATCTTGCCAGTGAGGGGTGGATCGCAAGCCCTGGCGGTTACGTGATGGACTCTAAACCGGGGCTGTACCACTCGGTATTGGTTTTGGATTTCAAATCCCTGTACCCCTCTATTATTCGTACCTTTCTTATCGATCCGCTGGGGCTTATCGAGGGATTAAAAGCACAAGAAACGGGTGAAGAGGCAAAGACGGTACCTGGCTTCCGTGGCGGCGTCTTTCACCGAGAAAAGCATTACCTTCCTGCCTTGATTGATGATTTATGGCAAGCTCGCGATCGGGCCAAAAAAGCCGGCGAAAAAGCCTTTTCACAAGCGATAAAAATTATCATGAATTCCTTCTATGGGGTGCTGGGCTCACAAGGGTGTCGGTTTTTTGATCATCGTTTGGCATCGTCGATCACCATGCGTGGCCACGAAATCATGAAAACCACCCGTGAATTGATTGAGGCGCAAGGCTTTGAGGTCATTTATGGCGATACGGACTCGACGTTTGTCTCTTTAGGGGGCGAGAAGTCGAGCGAGCAAGCTGATCAGATCGGGCAGCACTTGGTGAGTGAGGTGAATGGTTGGTGGCAAGCACACCTTAGTGACACATACGGTTTGGACTCGGCGTTAGACATTGAATACGAAACCCATTACCAACGCTTTCTCATGCCCACCATTCGCGGTCAGGAAACGGGCAGTAAAAAGCGCTACGCCGGCCGCGTAATAGACAGACAGTCTGGCGAATCGAGGTTGGTATTTAAAGGGTTAGAAACCGTTCGTACCGATTGGACGCCATTGGCACAAACCTTCCAAAAACAGTTATACCAACGTGTGTTTGATGGCGACGAGGTAGACGGGTTTATTCGTGAGATTGTCGAGCGTACCAACCAAGGTGAGCATGACGATGCATTGGTCTATCGCAAACGGCTTCGCCGACCCTTGGCGGAGTATCAAAAAAATGTGCCACCGCACGTGCGCGCGGCGCGGATGGCAGAGAGCGAAAACCAGAAACGGGGGCGGCCTGCGCAGTATCAGCGTGGTGGTTGGATAGAATACGTGATCACGGTCAATGGCCCCGAACCTTGTGATTACCTGCGTAGTCCAATTGACTATCAGCACTATATCGATAAACAGCTTAAGCCGATTGCCGACGGTATTTTGCCTTTTATTGGCAAAGAGTTTGATACCTTAGCCTTGCCGCAACTGGGCTTGTTTTAATCTAAATTTGCAATTTTGCTGTCCACCCGCTTGAATAAAGGAATCAGCAGGGAGGATGACGTGGAACAGCTCGATTTTTTCGAGGTGCCGAGTCCGTGCAAAGGCATCTGTCAGGTGAACAATAAAGGGTACTGTAAAGGGTGCTTTCGCAGTCGCGACGAGCGCTTTTATTGGTATGACTTCACCAATGAGCAAAAACGTAATGTTGTCCGCCTTTGCCATCAGCGCTATCTGCGCATCTTACGTGCGAAAAGAAAACAAGCGCAAGACGCCGCTTTGGGTGCTGAGCCCCTGCCTTACCAACCTTCCTTGTTTGATGAGCCAAACGACGATCTCTCATCTTAGTGATTGGCTTTCCTTTTCCTTGATTGAACGTTATTGATCATGGCGCCTTTTGTGGTGGTGTTCGTGAAGAAGATGACAAGGTAGGGGGAAGAGAGAGGACTCTCGAGCGATCAAAAAAGGCGCCACAAAGGCGCCTTCTCTCATCTCATCATGATCGCAAATGCGATTAGATGCGGATGAAGTCCATGTGCTCAACTTTTGGCTTGAACGCGTGGCGCTGGATGTCTTGTGGCTTAACTTTTACTTCTTGGCCATCGATAACCAGGATGATGCCTTCGTAGAACTCAGGCTTGTCCATTTGGTTAACAACCACTGGGTGGTCAAGTGCGATTGATACAGGCTCTTGGTTGCCACCGTAAACGATCGCAGGGAATTTCTTCTGATGACGTAGGCGGCGGCTCGCACCTTTACCCTTTTCTGTACGTACTTCAGCTTCGAACTTAAACATAATTAATAACTCTCTTTAGAGTGAAAACACAGTACTGAGCGTAGCGACCTAACTCAGTACCCAAAAACGAGCGCGGATATTAGCACCGCTTGGYCGCTAAAACAAGCCTTATCGGTGGGGGCATCAGTGCCCAAGCCGCCCATACTGTGCCTTTTCTCGTGGAATCGTTTATGGATTGACCCTCAGTGCGTTCAACTCGCGTCGGATTCGGCGAAAGCTTGCCCTCGGCTTTGCGCTAACAGGGCCGTTAGCCTGTCTTGGCTAATAAAGTTCTCCACATCAAAGATTTTCTGGCGCAGGTGCCAGAACCGGCCTTGTTTACGTGCAATCACAAAGTCGGGCGGACGAAATCGGTGCTGTGACGCGGCCACTTTGGTCGGGGCGGTGGCGTCGAAGGGGCGGTGCCGATCGACCAGGTGGGGTCGGACAAATCGTGCCAGGAAGTCTTGTTTTTGTTTTTTGCTGGCCAGCGGCCACACCTCGTGTAAATCGTTGCCCTCGTGGGTGTGATAGGTCACTTTAAGTTGTGGTTTTTGATAGCGGTTTTTTCCGGCGGTCAGTGTCATGTCGCTACACGCCACGACCAGCGCATCTTTCAATTTGAGTGCCTCTCGCAATTTCTTATCGGGGTCAATCAAAGGGGCATCGCATTGGTGACAGCGACGCGCGGCAATGTCGTTATCGGCGCCGCACTCATCGCAAAACTTGGCGCGAAAGCGGTAACCACAGATCTCGCGTTCGCCATCTTCATCCTCAAAATAGCCTTGGCACTGGCGGCCATAGTGTTCAATCAAGAAACCATTGTCCTCAAGTTTGCCCCAAAAGCTGTTATTAAACCCGCATGCCGGGCAGGGGATCGTCACCAGCTCACTGTCACTATCAGGTTTGGGCATGCCTATTTCTGGTTGGTACAAGTCGTAGACATTACCGGCGTAGTCGAGAATCAAACAATCTTGCTTTCYTGGCGCGAGGCGAAGGCCACGCCCGGCTATTTGCTGATAGAGACTGACCGATTCAGTGGGGCGTAAAATCGCTATCAAGTCTACATGAGGCGCATCAAAGCCGGTGGTTAGGACTGACACGTTCACTAAATATTTCAGTGCTTTTTGCTTGAACGCAGTGATCAAGCGATCGCGCTCTGTGCTGGGCGTGTCACCCACGATCAGCGCGGATGCTTGCGTTGGTAAATAAGACAAGACTTCTCGCGCATGATTCACCGTGGCGGCAAAGATCATCACCCCTTGCCTTTCCCGTGCATAGTCAACAATTTGTTCGACAATTTGCGGGGTTGCACGAGGGGCGTTGGCCACCACTTTTTCTAGATCGGCTTCGCGGTAATAGCCGTTTGCAGTGCGAGAAACCTGAGAAAAGTCATAGCTCAGTAATGGCGCATCCAAGACATGGGCAGGGGTAAGAAAGCCCTCATCAAGCAAGTGACTTATCGGCAGTTCGAACACGCAATCGCGAAAAAAGCGTGTCTCTGTGGTGCGCACCTTGCCACTGGTGTGGTACTGATATATCCACCCTTGTCCAAGCCGGTAAGGGGTGGCTGTGAGCCCCAACACTTTGAGGCCAGGGTTGACCGTTTGCAGATGCGCAATCACGCGGCGATAACTGCTGTCTTGGTTATCAGGCACACGATGGCACTCGTCAATGACCAGTAAGGAAAACTGATCGGCAAAGGCATCCAGATTTCGCACCACCGATTGAACGGAGGCGAAAACCACTTTGTCGTGAGACTCTTTACGGCCCAGCCCCGCGGAAAAGATCCCTCCGTTTAATCCATAGCCTTCATATTTGGCATGATTTTGTTCGACGAGCTCTTTAACGTGGGCAAGCACCAGTACTCGGCCTTTGGCGATACGCGCAAGCTCTGCGATCACCAAGCTTTTTCCCGCACCGGTCGGCAACACGGCGACAGCAGGAGACGCATGGCGAYGAAAATAATGCAGCACGGCCTTCACCGCGTCAGATTGATAGGGACGTAGGGTATACATAATGAAAAAACGGCCTAAGTGAGGCCGTTTAGTTTACTGACTTGTGACGTCAGGTACAGAATTAAAGTCGTTTAGTCATAATGCAGTGCTGGCGGCGAGGCTGGTAATCGAACTGCTCATAGAAAAGCCGAGCGCCTTTGTTACCAATATTGACCTCAAGGATGACGGCCACGCATTCTTTTTCTTTGGCTCGCGCTTCCACGTGTGGGATCACTTGCGACCCCACGCCTTGCCGTCGCCAGCTGTGTTGGATAAAGAATTGATCTATCACACCGACGCTCCCCCCGTTTTCCACGCTGAAGCTATAGGCGACGACTAAAAAGCCAATGGTTTCGGTTTCTCCCTCATGCTCAACATCAATCAGAAAAACGTCACCACGCTCTGGCTGTGAGAGCAAGGTGCTGAAGGTGGCCGCGACGGGAGTACGATCAAAAGGCAGCGCTTCGTGGTCGTGCTGTTCGTGTGACAGCGTCAATAAGGTTTCAAAGGCATCGGCGTCGGGGCGGCGAAGAGAGACAATCATGGTGTTTCCTTCTATATCACTGATTGGTCAAGACGACCGTATCATACTCGCCAAGCTGGCACGCTCAATCACCAACAATATTTTGATTGGCAGGTTGTGACAGACTCGGCGTCTCAGCAAAAAGCGTTGGGTTTTGCTTGCATTGTCATCTGTCCATCACGTGGACAATGACATCCAGTTTATCCCATCACGGACTGTTTTTCCGTCAGATATGATAAAACTTGATCTGTGTCTGAGCCGCAATGTGACGTATAATCCGCGGCAAACAAAGGTGCAATAAGCGGTAATATGCGATTAGATAAATTTTTATGTGAAACCCTAGGGGTGACACGCAAGCAAGCAGGGCGTGTGCTTAAAAGCGAACGGGTGACGGTTGATGGTGAGGTGATCAAGTCGGGGGCCGTCAAAGTGAACGAGCATGAAGAGGTGGCGTTTGAGGGACGACCGCTGACGTTATCAGGCCCGCGCTATTTTATGATGCACAAGCCTGCTGGCGTGGTGTGCTCGCATGAGGATGCGTTTAATCCGACGGTGTTTGTATTACTGGATGAAGTCAATGCGGAGAAGCTGCATATAGCGGGTCGCTTGGATGCGGATACAACCGGGCTGTTGCTATTGACTGATGACGGTCAGTGGTCACATCGTATTACCTCACCCAAGCATCAGTGCTCTAAAACCTATCGTGTGTGGCTGGTTGATCCGATTAGTCCTGAGACTGCTCCTGCGTTTAAAGAAGGGGTGATGCTACGAGGCGAGAAGCAAACCACGCTACCGGCAACCCTAGAGAAAGTGGGTGATTAYGAGGCTCTGCTCACCATTCAAGAGGGCAAGTATCATCAAGTCAAACGTATGTTTGCGGCGGTGGGCAATAAGGTCGACGCGCTGCATCGAGAATCCATCGGTAACTTGGTATTAGACGAACACTTGGAGCCGGGTGAATATCGTCCATTAACAGACGAAGAGATCGCGTTACTGGGTTAACGCAGGTGACTGGCTCGCTTCGTCATTGCAGGTTCTCGTTAAGCAACGGTAAGCACAGCATGGGCTGTGCTTTTTTTTGCCTTCAGCCTAAGGGGGGAGTGTGACGATGGTGTGATAAAAAGAAAGACATTATTTCCCACGGCGACACAATAAATTGTTACACTTTGACCACGCTCACGTTATTTCCTTTTTTCCTGTCTTTTACGTTAAGGAGAGTTATGTCGCAATCATCGGCTGTCACGTCGTCCCCGACGCAATTAAGCTGGCTTTTGATCTTGGTGCTTGGCGCGATTGCGGCGCTGACGCCGTTGGCGATTGATATGTACCTCCCTGCCATGCCAGCGATTGCCGCGGACTTAAATGCACCCAGCAGTGCGGTGAAATCAACCTTGGTCGCGTACACGGCCGGCTTTGCGATTGGACAGCTTTTTCATGGCCCAATATCTGACAGTTATGGCCGCAAACCGGTGATGCTGGCCGGTGTGGCACTGTTTTTCATTTGTGCCGTGGTCAGTGCGATGGCTCAAGATATAGACGTACTGACAGTTGTACGTGCAACGCAAGGGTTTGCCGGAGCCGCTGCCGCCGTCATTATCCAAGCCTTGGTCCGTGATATGTTTGAGCGCGAGGAATTTGCGCGCACCATGTCGTTCATCACCTTGGTCATGACGATTGCGCCTTTAGCTGCCCCGATGATTGGTGGTTATTTGCTGACCTGGTTTGACTGGCGCGCAATTTTTTGGGTGCTGGCCGGATGGGCGTGCTTTGTGACGCTTTGCATTATTGTCCGGATCCCTGAAACCTTACCTAAACACAATCGGCCGCCGATGCGGATTGGAGCGTCACTGCGTAACTATGCCCGTATGCTGAAAACACCGTTTGCTGTGGGCATGATCTTTTGTTCCGGGTTTTCCTTTGCTGGGATGTTCTCTTTTTTGACCGCAGGCTCATTTGTTTACATTGATTATTATGGCGTCAGCGCGAAGATGTTTGGCTACTTGTTTGCGTTAAACATTGTCTGTCTGATTGTGATGACCTTTATTAATGGCCGTTTGGTGCGCAAAATGGGCTCGCATTGGATGCTTCGCCTAGGGTTAGGCTTACAGCTGGTGGCTGGGATAGCCATTGCCGCGTTCCAATGGTTAGATATTGGGCTTTGGGGCACCGTGATTCCAGTGATGATGTACGTTGGCGTGATTTCAACTATCGGCAGCAACAGCATGGCGTGTTTGTTGGCTTGCTATCCGCAAATGGCGGGAACGGCCTCTTCATTGGCGGGGACGATGCGGTTTGGTATCGGCTCGTTGGTCGGTGCGGGTGTGGCGGTTGCCTCTGATGGTACGCCGTGGGGCATGGTTGGCGCGATAGCCCTTTGTGCGATACTCTCTGCCGCTTTCTATTGGCTATTAGCAAGCAAAGAACCATGAGTTATGTCACCGAAATTCAAACTGTGATGGCCGCTGCCTATGACGATCTCTCGGCTGCGATCGCCGCCAAAAAAGTGGCTAATGCGCCCCACGCGCGCGAAGCGTTTTTGGGCCGTTGGGTGGCACAAGCGGTGAAGCAGCAACGTTTTCATCACAGTGTCAAAGCGGACTTACAACGCTGGACCCAGCGCGCCCGCAGTGCCGGGACCCAAGCCGGGTTAGACACCGAGTTTGGTCAAATTCAACAGGTGTATGCCGAGTGGTTTCCCGTCGGTGAGCCCGTCAAGCCAGTGCACAAACAGCAATTGCAACAGTGGGTTGATTGTGCAATTGACGCGGGGTGGTGCGTGCATACGCAAGATACGATTGATCGAAAAGTGAAAATTATATCAGGTGGGCAGCATTCAATGGCCGTGTGCCCAGACGCGATGCAATCGGCTTTTGATGATGATCAGCACTTGGCTTCAGCACTGAGCGTGTATGTCCGAGGGCCAGAAGCTGAGGTAATACAATGGGCGCATCAGGCATGGATAGCACCGACGAAGGTGACGGCTTATAAATCGATCGTCAAATACCATGCTGAGTACCGTATTTGGCCCAACAATCAAGCCGATGGCTTAATGGTGATGCCGCGCTAATCGGCATTGATTCGCAGATAAGAAAACGCTCTCGGGCGTTTTTTTCTGTTTTAAAGGCACGTAAACTACATCGGTCCCCTCTAAGCTGGAGTCTCTTGTGAGCGTACTTTCCCGTCCTTTCTTTGATCCTGTGTTTTTAAAGCGTTTGCTGTTAATTGCCGTACCGATTGCACTACAAACCATGATGTTTTCGAGCCGCAGTTTGGTCGATATCTTGATGGTGGGACAATTAAGTGAAGCGGATGTCGCTGCCATTGGTATTGCCGGTAAAGCGATGTTTGTCTCCTCCTTACTGATCCTTGGTGCCATGACCGGCGGCTCTATGTTGGTGGCGCAATATTGGGGCGCGGGGGATCGACAAGGTTTTCGTGAAAAAACGGCGCTAACGGTGACTTTAACCAATGCCACGGCGGCGTTAAGTGCGTTTGTCTTCTGGGCTTATGCGGATGTCATTGTGGGATTTGCCAGTGACAATCCTACTGTTATTGCGTTGGGGAAAGATTACTTACAAATAGCTGGCTTATCACTGTTTTGTTTGGCCAGTGTCTCAGGGCTGGCTGCCGGGCTTCGTGCCATGCACAAGCCAGGCATTAGCACCTTTTTTAGCGGGGTCGGGATCAGTGTCAACGTGGTGCTCAACTGGGTTTTTATCTTCGGTAATCTGGGCGCGCCTGAGCTGGGTTCGAAAGGGGCAGCGGTTGCTACCGTCCTGAGTGGTATCGTCGAAGTTGTCGCTTTGTACGCTTATCTATATCGTCGCCAACATCTGGTTGCCTTCTCGTTATCTGATTGGAAAGCCTCGCTGACGCTTGTGGCAGTAAAGCGGTTTTTGTCGCTTTCGTTGCCAACGGCGTTTAACTTTTTAATGTGGTCGTCCGGTCTGTTCGTTTACCACGCGATTATCGGTCATGTTAACGAAGCCGGCCTGGCTGCTATTGCGGTTATCACTCCCGTCGAGTCACTCTCACTGTCGTTTTTGATTGGTACAGCCAATGCAGCGGCGGTGTTGGTCGGTAATAACCTGGGAGCCCAACAAACGGACACCGCTTATCACCAAGCCTGGCAGGTGGCGATATTTAATTTTATTGCCGGTGTGGCGATTGCATGCGTGATGCTGATGATTCAGCCCTGGGTGTTGAGTTTCTTCCCTGCATTAACGGGCGAGACGGCACAGATCACGGCTTACTTTTACTGGGCGATGTGTGCGTTGATTGTGGTGAAAACCATCCCCATGGCAATGATCGTTGGGGTACTGCGTGCTGGGGGTGATGTGCACTACTGCCTGGGACAAGATTTTGTTGCACAGTGGCTAATTGGTATTCCTGTGGTATTGACCGCCGCGGTGGTCTTTGAGTGGCCGGTTTATTGGGTTTATGCGCTTTTGGGAGTGGAAGAAGTGGTCAAATGGGTTGGGTCTTTGATTCGGGTGAAGTCAGGCGTTTGGCTCAATAATCTTGTTAATGACGGCTAAGGATCGGCGAAAAAGAAATTGGGAAGCTGCCCACCGTTTTTAACGCTTTTCTCAGCCTCTTAATTGGGGTACATTGCCAAATTAATCAAACAGTGTGACCTAGTTCTCGTTTATTGCTGTTTTTAAGACACTATAAGGGTGTGCATTGGCATGTTAGCAATTAAAGGGCTGTGTAAAGGTTATCAGGATGGGAGCGACTTCCATCCTGTGCTGCAAGGCGCCGCGATGTCGCTGTCGTCGACCAGTCAACTGGCGTTGATGGGCGAGAGTGGGTCGGGTAAAAGTACCTTGTTAAATGTGATTGCGGGGCTGGATAAACCCGATAGCGGTGAGATCTGGTTTGACGATACCCCTCTCCATCGGTTGAGCGAGGGGGCACGCACGCAGTTTCGACGCCAAAACATCGGCTTGATCTTCCAGCAATTTAATCTGCTTCCCACCCTCTCTATTGCGGATAACATTCGTTTCTGTCGCCAACTAAAAGGCTTGAAAGAAGACAGTTGTCTGTGGCGACAAATTGTTTCTCAGCTTGATTTAATGCCGTTGCTCAATCGTTACCCAGAAGAGGTGTCTGGTGGTCAGCAGCAGCGCGCCGCCATCGCACGCGCGTTATATATGTCGCCTAAACTGCTACTTGCCGATGAGCCAACGGGGAGTTTGGATGAGCGCAATGCGGATGCGGTGATGCGTTTGCTTATCACACTAACCAGTCAGCAGGAGGCCGGGCTGTTGCTGGTGACACACAGTGATACCGTGGCTAGCTATTTGCAAGGTAGTGTAGGGCTACAAGGAGGCGTGCTCAGTGTTCGGGCCCGTCGCTAGCGCTTTATGGGGGCATTATCGTCGCTATCCCTTTCAAGTCTTTCTCGTCTGGCTTGGGTTAACCCTGGGTGTCTCTTTGCTGGTTGGCGTGTTATCGATAAACCAACATGCGCAGCAAAGCTATCGCCAAGGTGAACAGCTTTTTAGCAACCCTTACCCTTTTAGCATTCATCATACCGAGCGAACACAACGCGTGCCGCATGCCTTTTACATTGGCTTGCGCCGTCAAGGCTTAACCCAATGTGTGCCGATTGATCGTCTCGATGTTGTGACACCGTCACTTAGTGATATCCATCTTATGGGGGTGGATACGATCGCGATGCTGCCATTTATCGCCAATCGGCGAGCAGATGAAGCCCCTTCATTGTCCCCTATGGATGCGATCTCAATGCCATATCCTGTCTATGTGGGAGAGGCCATGGCTGAACATAAAGGCTGGGAAGAGGGGCAAATGATTGATTTGCTGGATTACCCGCCGGTCGGCCCTTTACGTATTATCGATAATGATGCGCTGAGTATGGGCACTTACTTGGTGGCTGATATGGCGCTACTGCGTCATCTCTCTGCGCGTACTGGGTTTACCGAGGTGTTATGCGGCGATTTGTCTCAAGCGGAGCGACAAACGATTCGCGAAGCGTTACCCTCAGCCTTGACGTTGACCAAAACTCAATCAACCCAACTTGGCCCACTCACCCGTGCTTTTCACTTAAATTTGCTCGCGATGGGGTTATTGGCTTTTGTGGTGGGACTGTTTATTTTTTATCAGGCGATCTCCCTTTCCATGACTCAGCGTCAGCCCTTGGTCGGAACCTTGCGGCAGCTTGGCGTTGATGGACGCCAACTCTCAGCTGTCATGTCAACAGAGTTGTTGCTTTGGGTGCTACTCGGCGTGGTCAGTGGCAACGTCCTGGGTATGTTACTTGCCAACCAATTACTTCCCGCGGTCGCCACGACCTTGTCTGATTTGTACGGCGCAGACATTAATTTAGTGATGCATTGGCAGTGGCAATGGGGGCTCTACAGTTTACTGCTTGCTATTTTAGGGGCGGCGATGGCGTCCGCTTGGCCTTTGGTGCGCTTAGTCAACACCTCCCCGGGGCGCTTATCGCAACGGATGACCCTGATGCGTGGTACACATCGAGAATATGCCGTACAGGCTATTTTAGCGGTGTTGCTTGGCGTGGCGGCGTGGGGCGTGTCGTATTGGGAGACGAGTCAATGGCAAGGGTTTACCTTGATTGCCTTTACCATGCTAAGTGCTGCTTTAGCGCTGCCTTATTTGTGTGGCTGGCTGTTTCATACCAGTGCAGCAGTGTATGCGGGCGCGCGATGGCGATGGTTTTTCACCGATGCCGCGGCAAGTTTAAGTTACCGTGGTGTGGCGGCGATGGCGTTTATGCTCGCGGTTTCGGCACATATTGGTATGGAAACCATGGTCGGTAGCTTTCGCACCAGCACTGAGACTTGGCTGCAACAACGCTTGGCAGCGGACGTTTATGTTAGGCCGAGCCATGCTGCTCTCGCGGAGATGGAAACATGGTTGGTAAAAAATAAAGACGTGGCGCAATTTTGGACCACGTATCGGCGTGAGCTGACGGCAAACCAAGGGCGGCTTGAAGTGCTGTCGGTAGGAAACCGTCCGTCTGAGAAACAAACGTTGGCGATGAAGGCGGCTCAGCCTGATTATTGGGCGCAATTACATCAAGCGCGCACGGTATTACTCAGTGAAGCGTTAGCGGCTAAATTTGGCGTTGGCGTGGGAGAGAGCATCAATCTTCCCGCCCCAATGGGCGAGCACTGGCAGGTTGCTGGGATTTATTACGATTATGGCAACCCCTATGGCCAGCTAGTAGTGTCTACCCGTAGTGATGCCGGACAATGGCTAAAGCAGGGCCGATCATCGCTGGCAGTGATCCTCAATCAGGACACGCAAACCGAGCAGTTTGTTGATCGCATCAATCACCGTTTTTCGCTGACCACTGGGCAGGTGCAAAACCAAGCGGATATTATGCGTTATGCAATGCGTATCTTTGATCGTACCTTTACCGTGACGGAAAGCTTGTGTGCACTGATGTTGATTGTCGCGATATGTGGGTTGTTCTTTTCCACCTTGGCGACCGAGTTGTCGCGCCAACGGCAATATAGCTTGCTACGTTACCTTGGTCTGTCAGGGCGTGAGCTTATCGCGCTCGGGGGAGGGCAATTGGTGCTGCTTGGTCTCACCAGTGCGCTAATTGCCATCCCGTTGGGGCTTGTGCTGGCGGGTATGTTGATCCATGTTGTCCTGAAAGCATCGTTTGGGTGGACCATGACCATGAGCTTCTTCCCGATAAGCTATGCCACCACCATCGGGCTGTCCATGTTGGCGCTTATGGTCGCAGGGGCTTGGCCTGTTTATCGCATGCTAAAACGCACCGCGGCGGCGTCGTTGCGTGATGCGCAGTAAAAAAGAGGCAGTGAAGTGATTCAGCGATGGAAGCGGAAAATGATACGTTCATTGTTAGGGGGCGGCGTGATCTTCGCGCTCGGCGCGCTAGTATGGTGGGGTCAGCCGCCGTCATCGTCTCCTGATACCCGTGGAAATTTTGCCGTTTTTGGTTCGCAAAGTGGCTTTGCCTCTGTAACCCCAGACCATACGCCTACCTATCCCCAAGACATGGCGGCACACTCAGATTTTGCTACTGAATGGTGGTATTTGACCGCGACCTTAACCGACGCTAATGGACAAGCGTATGGCGTGCAATGGACATTGTTTCGCCGCGCGTTAGCTCCGGATCGCAAAGAAGGATGGGCGAGTCAGCAGCTGTATATGGCGCATGTCGCGATCACGAGCGATGATAAACAATGGGAGTCGGAGCGCTTTGCCCGTGGCGGGATTGATCAAGCAGGAGTGACGCTGTCACCTTTTCAGGCTTGGTTAGACGACTGGCAATGGCAGGGCGGTCAACAACCTTTTCCAGCCCGTGTGCGTGCGATATGGCCTGCGCAAGGTAAGCCAGTCGGCTTTACGTTGGAGGTGCGAGATAATGGACACCAGGTCAAGCACGGTGAAGGGGGATACAGTGTCCGTCATGCCAGTCAACCGTCGGCCTCGTATTATTTTTCTTTGCCACAGCTAACCATCAAGGGTGCGCTAACCATTGAAGGTGAAACCATCCCTGTGACAGGCAAAGGCTGGTTTGACAAGGAATGGTCGAGCGGCGCGATGGCCGCCGAACAAACGGGATGGGATTGGTTCGGGCTTAACTTAGATGATGGCCGTGCGTTAATGGTTACCCAAATACGCGGCAAGGAGCCGTTTATGTTTGGATCCTTACTGTATCCTGATGGCCAAGTCGTGACGCTGAGTCAGGATGATATTCGTATGCTACCAATCAGTCATGCCAAGATGGCGGAGGGCGCTAACTTGCCGGTTCGTTGGCAGATCAAAGTACCCAGTGAGGGCATTAGCCTGACTACGCAACCGCTTAATCCACAAAGCTGGATGGATTTGAGTTTTCCCTATTGGGAAGGGCCTGTGGAAGTGCATGGCAGTGCCACAGGCCGTGGCTTTATGGAAGCGACAGGCTATTAACCCAGTCCGACCCAAGCTTGCGTTTGATGGGGGCGCCAAATGGGTTGGCGTTCAACCGTGATAACTCCAGGCTGATTGTCTCCTTGTGCGGCCGACACCGCGAGACTGAGTGCCGCGTCGCTAATCGCTTCAAATTGTTGAGGGAGAGATTGCACCCCAAAAGGAAGAAAATCGAGGATGCGGCTATCTCCAAAAGTGGCAAAATACAGTGCAGTGGGGGCGATCCCTGTTTGCCGGATGGCGTCCAGTATTCCTTCACAAAGCGTGAAGGAGGTGGTGAGTAAGGCATCGGGTAAGTCACCGGCTTCAATCCACTCTGTCATCAGCCTTTGCCCCTCTGTACGGCTGAAAGCTTGACCGTAACGCACTTGTCCATCTACGCCTTGTGCCGCTAACGCACCACGAAAGCCGTTCTCCCTGTCTTGTGAGATGGCCAGCGAGGGGACGGCACCAATCAGTCCTGCTTGATAGACATCCGTTGGGGCAATTAACATCTCGGTGAGCTGGTAAGCGCCTTTTTCATCATCACTCAGTACATTCGCGAATTGGTTGGCATCCAGCCCACGGTCAATGGCAACGATGGGAGTGCCTTGCTGTTGTAATTTGGGGAAGAAGGTATTATCTGCAGGCAAACAAGAGGCCACGATTAACGCATCAATTTTCCTGGAGACGAGGGTTTCAGCCACTATTTTTTCTCGCTCTGGGTCGTCATCAGAGCCCGTGATAATAACCTGATAGCCTTGATCGTGGGCTTTTCGTTCAAAGAGTTTTGCCAACGTGGCGTAACTGGTGTTCGCTAAGTCAGGCACGACCAACCCCAGCGTTTGTGTAGTGCCTGCACGCAAGGCGGTGGCGGCGCGGTTCGGCTGATAATTGTGTTGTTCGACCACCGCCATCACGCGTGCTCGCGTTTTTTCACTGATCCGATAACGGTCGGCTTTGCCATTAATCACATAACTGGCCGTTGTGCGTGATACACCGGCAAGACGGGCAATTTCATCAAGCTTCATAAAGCGATCCTTAAGTAGGCCGATCGTTATTGATGGCTTTGTGAATGCGATCAAAGTTTACGCACTTCAGATCCATAATTTATTTGCATTATAAGCTAAAACGATTCAGCCTTAAAGCTGAAAGGTTTCAGCTTGTGTCAATTATTGGCGGCTGATCTCAAGATGCTGGAACGACGATGCGGCTCATCGCTTCCGGCGCTTATAAGTGGAAGAGATTGACCAAACGCCGGGAGCAATTTCTATCGCTTTACCTAAAAGCTGAATCGTTTCAGTTTTTAGGTAAAGCGAATGTGGCAAGTCAAACACGAACACTGCCAATCAACGGTGACTTGCGACCAACCAATATGTCCGCCATGTCTTAGTGATACTGATGTGGCCGACGACAACATCAACCCGTGCCGCGGCACTGAAAAAAGAGGAATGACCTCATGTTGGCACTCAACGCACACGATATTCATATGCAGCAACACGCGGCGTCTAAGCACGAGGCTATCAAAGCCATGGCCGCAGCACTCACCCAAAAAGGGCTAGTCGAAGCGGGCTATCAAGACGGAATGCTGGCGCGTGAAGCGCAAACCAGTACCTATCTGGGCAACGGTATTGCTATCCCGCATGGCACAACGGATACCCGCGATCAAGTTAAACAAACAGGGGTACAAGTGTTTCATTTTCCCCAGGGGGTTGACTGGGGAGAGGGAAACCTCGCTTACGTGGCCATTGGTATTGCTGCCAAATCAGACGAACACTTGAGTATCTTACGCCAGTTGACGCGTGTGCTGTCACAAGACGGCATCGAGCAACAATTAAAAACGATATCGGGATCAGAGCAACTGGTTACCTTACTCAATGGGCAAACGGCCGATACTCAGGCCTTCACGTTTAGCAGCGACATGGTGTTAACCGGCTTCCCAGCGTCAGATATCACTACCTTGCAAGCCGTGGGCGCGGGATTGCTCAAAAACCATCATTGTTTAAATAGCGATGGCGTCAGCCACGCTGTCGCGGGCCAGCCGGTGCACCTTGGTGAAGGGCATTGGTTGCTCGGTGTGGGAGACGGTGTACTGCAGACCGGGATGTCGGTGGTCATGCCCGCGACGTCACTGTCTCACCAATCCCAGTCGGTCAGTGCGCTTTGGTGTATCGCAGCCAACAACCGTGCGCATCTTCCTGTGCTCAATACTTTGATGCAATGGAAGCTTGATAAACAACTGGCGGCATGTGGCCGTTACTCGCCCCAAACGTTGGTTGATGCGTTGTCTGCTGAACCCGCCCCCGAACAACCTCATACAGAGGCGCCGTCTGAAGCGCTCACCGCAGAGGGGTCAACAGGCCTGTATACGGTGACGAATGCGCATGGTTTGCACGCTCGTCCTGGGGCGATGTTGGTCAATACAGCGAAAAAATTCAGTGCTGATATACAGGTTGCCAACGCGTCCACCCAGTCGGCGCCGGTTAACGCAAAAAGCTTGATGAAAGTGATCGCGCTTGGGGTGAAACATGGGCACCAGTTACAGTTTTCCGCCCAAGGAAGCGACGCCGAACAAGCGATTGCGGCACTGGGTGATGTCATTAAAGATGGGTTGGGAGAGAACGCATGAGTGCCATTCTGACCGTAACCTTCAATCCCGCACTCGACATGACAGGCTCAGTCAGTGCGTTGCAGCCTGGTGATGTCAATTTGGTGCAAAACTATACACTGCACCCGGCGGGAAAAGGCGTCAATGTCGCACGTGTCTTAACGGATTTGGGCGTGACGGTCGCGGCGTCAGGCTTTCTTGGTGCAGATAACCAAGACCCGTTTGCTCACCTTTTTAGCGAGCACGGCATTGCCGATCACTTTTTGCGCGTGCCGGGGGTGAGCCGCACCAACGTCAAGCTGGTTGAAAAAGCGGGACGTGTCACTGATTTGAATTTTCCTGGTATGGCGGTTGAACAGGCCGATATTGAGGCATTGACAGCACGCTTGCTCAGTCTGGCTGAGCACCATGAGTGGATCGTGCTAGCGGGCAGTTTGCCACCTGGTGTCTCGACCGAGCAGTTGACCACTTGGATCACCACCTTGCGCGATGCAGGGAAAAAAGTGGTTGTCGATACCAGCCAGCACGCCTTACGCGCCGCCGTTGAGGCAACACCTTGGTTGGTAAAGCCTAATGAAGCAGAACTGGCGCAATGCCTCAACGCGCCCATCAGTAATGAGCAAGCCGTGTTGCTGGCGCGCGGCGAGCAATTGTTTAACCAAGGGATCGCGAATGTGGTTATTTCTCGCGGCGTAGACGGGGTGCTCTGGCGCGATAAGGAAGGCTGGCTTAAGGCTGTGGCACCGGCGCAATCGGTGGTGAGTACCGTTGGGGCCGGAGATTCTTTAGTGGCAGGGCTGGTATCAGGATGCCAGACCGGCCTCAGCAAAGAAGCGGCGCTGTGTCGCGCGGTCGCTATCTCTGCGCTCGCGGTTACCCAAGTGGGGGTCGGTGTGCGCAATGATGAAGATGTGAACCAATTAATCGAAAAAATCAGCGTGTCGCCTGTTGAGCTGTCAGTGCACGCGGAATAAAACCAATCCATGAGTGGGGTAAAAGGTATGAATCTGGTGATTGTGACGGCGTGCCCAAGTGGCGTCGCCAATACCGTTATCGCGGCGGGCTTGTTAGAAAAGGCTGCCGAGGTTAAAGGATGGACGGCACAGATCGAGTGTCAGTCTAGTGTGCAACCAACACAGGCGGTATCGACTGCTGATATTGAAAACGCTGACCGTATTCTCTTGGTCGGTGAGCCAAAAGAGTCGGCTCGCTTTAACGGCAAGCCTGTCTATCAAGCAAGTTTAAATGAGGTAATGGCCGATCCCCAAGCGGTATTGGAGGCTGCCGCGGATTATGCACAGCCGTATCACGCGCAGACGCCAAGCGAGGGCGGAACCGTCAGCATTGTGGGTATTACCGCGTGTCCTACCGGTGTTGCACATACCTTTATGGCAGCGGAAGCGGTTGAAGAAGCGGCTAAAGCGAAAGGTTATCAGGTCAAAATTGAGACACGTGGGTCGGTGGGTGCGAAAAATGCGTTAACGGATCAGGAAATTGAAGCCGCGGATCTCGTGTTTATTGCCGCAGATATTGAGGTTGATTTGAGCCGGTTTGCGGGTAAACGTTTATATAAAACCAGTACGGGCATGGCGCTGAAAAAAGCATCGCAGACGCTCGATGATGCGCTTGCTAACGCTGAGGTCTACCAAACAACGCAAGCGAGTTCATCGAACGCCAGTGCTAACCAAGGCGAACGTACCGGGGTCTATAAGCACTTGATGACAGGCGTATCACATATGTTACCACTGGTTGTGGCCGGTGGCTTAGCTATTGCGCTCTCATTTGTATTCGGGATTGAAGCTTTTAAAGAGGAGGGAACACTTGCAGCCGCACTGATGGAAATTGGTGGTGGTAGTGCGTTCGCGCTGATGGTACCGGTACTGGCCGGGTTTATTGCCTTCTCAATTGCGGATCGCCCGGGCCTGGCACCAGGCTTGATTGGTGGCATGCTCGCCGCGTCCACCGGCGCTGGGTTTTTAGGGGGCATACTGGCGGGGTTTATCGCCGGCTACAGTGCTAAGTTTGTGGCAGACAAAGTCAGCTTGCCGGCTTCAATGGAAGCCCTTAAGCCCATTCTCGTGATCCCTTTATTAGCCAGTTTGTTTACCGGTTTGGTGATGATCTATGTCGTAGGCGGGCCTGTCTCTGTCGCCATGGAAAGCCTGACCAGCTTCTTGCAGGGGATGAACTCAACGAACGCAGTGATCCTAGGCGTGGTATTGGGTGCGATGATGTGTTTCGACCTTGGCGGTCCGGTCAACAAAGCGGCGTATACCTTTGGCGTCGGCTTGATTGAGAGTGGTACCTATATGCCGATGGCAGCGATCATGGCGGCCGGTATGGTGCCGGCGCTAGGGGTGGGACTATCAACCTTCTTAGCCAAACGTAAATTTAATGATGCCGAGCAAGAGGCGGGTAAAGCATCGTTTGTGCTCGGGCTATGTTTTATCTCAGAAGGGGCGATTCCCTTTGCGGCCAAAGACCCAATGCGAGTGATCCCATCTTGCATCGCAGGTGGTGCGCTGACAGGCGCAATTTCTATGTTGATTGGGGCAAAATTGATGGCACCACACGGTGGCCTCTTCGTGCTGTTAATCCCCAATGCCATCAGCCCTGTGTTTATGTACCTAGCTGCTATTGCCGCAGGTACCTTGGTAACTGGTTTGGTTTATGCGGTGCTTAAGCCCGTCAGCCAATCCTCACCGTTGACGGCGGCCGAGCAATCCTAATCTTATATTGAGTCGTTAACACGCAATAAAAAAGGCCCATTCGGGCCTTTTCGTTTTGGATGTCTTAAGAAAGTGCTTCTGGCGGTGGAACCATGGGATAGCGTACTCCCATCATTTGCTCCATACAGTGTACTACTTGACAGCTATAGCCGAACTCGTTGTCGTACCAAATGTACAGCACGCAACGGTTGCCCTCGGCGATGGTTGCTTGGCTATCCACCACACCGGCAAAGCGTGATCCCACCAAATCACTCGATACTAATTCGGTCGACTGAGTAAAATCAATTTGCCCCGATAGCGGCGAGTACAAAGCGACGTCTTGTAAATAGGCGTTGATTTCATCCTTGTGAGTGGGGTTATCTAAATTCAGGTTAGCGATAGCCATAGAGACATTGGGCGTGGGCACACGCACTGAGTTACCGGTTAATTTACCTTTAAGCTCAGGCAGTGCTTTGGCAACAGCACTCGCGGCACCGGTAGACGTGAGTACCATATTCAAAGACGCAGAGCGGCCACGGCGATCGCCTTTGTGATAGTTATCAATCAGGTTTTGATCATTGGTAAACGAGTGAACTGTCTCAATGTGTCCGCCATCAATACCAAATTTATCGTGCATGGCTTTGAGCACCGGGGTAATGGCGTTGGTGGTGCAGCTAGCGGCAGAGATAATTCGATCATCGTCGTTAATCACGTCATGATTGACACCGAATACCACATTTTTAAGATCGCCTTTACCCGGCGCGGTGAGAAGGACTTTCTTAGCGCCTTTGCTGTCAAGGTGTTGACTCAGGCCTTCTTCATCTCGCCACATACCTGTGTTATCGACTACCAATGCGTCATGAATACCGAATTGGGTGTAATCGACGTCCGTTGGGTTATTGGCATAAATGACTTGGATGAAATTACCATTGGCGATCAACGCGTTACGCGACTCATCAACAGTAATGCTGCCATTGAACGGGCCGTGAACAGAGTCGCGACGCAGCAGGCTGGCGCGCTTTTCCAGGTCGCCTTCTTTTCCGCCACGCACCACGATAGCGCGTAAGCGTAAGGGGTAGCCAGGACCGCTTTTTTCAATCAGTAATCGTGCGAGTAAGCGACCGATACGACCAAAGCCATACAGTACCACGTCTTTCGGATCAACGCCGTTGCCTGTCCCTAGCAAATGCCCAAGCTGGCTATGAAGAAAATCAGGAATGCCATTTTCACTGTCATGCTGTTGCCAGTATGTCCAGGCGAGCTGACCGATATCGATTTTACTGGGAGCAAGATCCAATTCAGCCATCACTTCGATTAATGGCAACGTCTGGCTGGGCGATAAGGTGCCCCCCGTATAGCGACGCGCCACGCGGTGTGCCTTAATGATATCAATGGTGCTCGCATTGATCAGTTGACGACCGAACAGTTGGACTTCGACGCCTTTTTGGCGATAAAGCTGGCTAAGCAGCGGATACATGGTTTCAGAGTGAGTTTGACTGGTTTGCCAATCGAGTAGGTAGCTTTCTGGACTCATGAATCGACCTTTTTCACGAATGATAGTGGGTGGGCAGGGTGCCCAGTAGGGTATTTGGCTGATCGTTGCCAGCCTTTTGATTATGCCGCGCAGTCTAAATGATGCGGCATTATTCACCTACTAAAAAAAAGTGGGCAGTGATAAGGCGTTATGACGGTGAGAGGTGGGTAGAATGACGACCACACGATCTAGCAAATGTGATCAAAGCTGTAACCTAAATGAAACAAATTACATTGGGCATTTATAACTGTGAGGTACTACGTCCGTTAAGTTTCTTAATAATCGGAAAGAAAAAAGTCAGTGGACGAAAAGAAAACACAAGCCACTCGGATCGTTGCCGAGAGGCTATGATAACTCGCGAGTCACTCGTGTTTCTGTCTTAGCGAAAGTCAAAAGAGGGAGACGTTAAATCCCTAGCTCATCAAGTAAGTCGTTGCTTCCGCTGTCTTTTTTATCGTTTTTGTCGTTAGATTTTTCTTCTAATTGGCGAACCGTCTCGGCTTCCAGAATGGAATCAGGATCAACTTCTTCCCCTTCTTCAAAGTCTTGAAGCTGGATAAATTCGGTACGTTCCATGGCAAGCTCAAGATAGAAGATATTGTTGTGCTCAGTGGTAAAGCTCACGCGGCGCGCCTGTGGCTTGTCGATGTTGCTATCCACTGACACGGTAAGATTTTTGTTAACCGCCATCATCTTCGGTTGGTTTTGGGTGATCGAGGTTTGGATTGAGCGCTTAATCTTGCCGGTGAAATCGCCAATAATCTGGTTCATGAGTTCACCGAGCACATCACCCACTTCATCTGCGGTGTGTAAGCTGGCCAACTCTTCTTCGGGGATCCCCATATGCTGCATGTAATTGCGGTAGATTTCTAACGCCGCGGCGGAGGAAAAGTTGATCACAACAAGCCCAGAGAAGCCACCATCAAACAGTACAAAACAGCCGAGGTCAGGCTTGAGACTGGTTTTGGCAATCTTTTGTACCATCGCGGCATGGTGCACGGGAGAGTCAGTCGCTTTGGTTAATACTGCCGTGGCGGACTGACACAGTTTGAGCAGAATGTCCTCGGAGGTGACTACTTTGGTTTTTCTCATTATTCACTACCGTCATGGTTGATAACACTTACTGTCAGTGTGGCACTGGATTGCGCAATTTGTACACCGATTTTCTGGATATCCGGATAAGGGATCACATTCATCCGTCTGTTATTGCGCCTATTCGATCATTGAGAAGCGCGAGGTAGTACCGCCAGCAACTGATCCAGTGCGGTGTTGATACGAGTGAGTGCCTGAATGAGTCCCTCTGTTTGCTGCTGGTTAGCGGCTTGTTCGGCCTCAAGGCAGGCTTGATGAAGGGCTGTCGCACCAATGCTGCCTGCGGCAGATTTTTGTTTGTGTGCGGCCTCTTTTAATGCTTGCCAGTGTTCAAAAGGGGGTTGTGATTGCGCGAGGGCGCGTAGGCTAGGGACGCTACGTTTAAGGAATACATCAACAATATCTTGATAGGCCTGCTGCTGCCCGCCATATAAGCGCTCAACCACCGTTGGATCAAGTACATGTGGCTCTTCGGCGCTGGCTGTCACAGGGGGTGGCGTCGACCTTGTCGTGGTGTGAGGACGGTTAATCCAATAGGTTAAGCGTTCGTCAAGCGGATCCAGCTCAATGGGCTTGGTAATGTAATCGTCCATGCCTGCCTCAAAACACCGCGCTTGTTCACCACTGAGCGCATTGGCGGTAATGGCGATAATAGGTACCCAACCCGATGCACCTTGGATCTCGCGTAAAGCTGCGGTGAGCGCATAACCATCCTTGTTGGGCATATGGCAGTCGGTGAGGACAAGATCTACCTGATGGTTCTGATATGCCGCGAGTGCCTGGTTACCATCATCCGCCATCACCACCTCATAGCCGAGGTAATGGAGTTGCTGAGTCAGCACCTGTTGGTTAGTGGAGTTGTCTTCTGCCACTAAAATACATCCACGAGTGCGTTCCGGCTCGCATGTTTTGGCGTCTGCCTCGTCGGGAAGAGGAAGCATTGCGTCAGATTCCGCTAACATGCTGATATCAGGGCTCTCAAGCCCGAGGCAGACGCGTAGACCGTGGACCAGACGACGATAGGTTAATGGCGAGGCAAACAGCTCGACAATGCGTTTATCAGAGTGGGTTGCCAGCGATAAGGTATGTTTGAGGGCAATCACATGCTCGACAGCGCGTTCAGTGATTAATGTGCTTGGCTCGGTGTGGGTGGTTATCAATAATCGGTGCTTCGTCGGTTGCTTTTCTGCGTTAGACGGTGCTGAGCCATGGTGATAAGCGATATCCAAGTGCGCCAGATAGCGGCACACTGCGTGATTGAGTGCGTCTTGATGAATATCCACTTTAACTGATAATTGTTGCGCCTGCTCGCGAGTAATCGGTAAATCGTCAGGTTCTGCTAATGGGTTCACCGTATAATCGATACGCACGGTAAACCGTGTGCCGACTCCCTGCTCACTCTCAATGTCAATATCACCGCCGAGGAGATCGATAATATTCTTACAAATGGCTAAGCCAAGCCCAGAGCCACCAAACTCACGGGTGGTCGACGACTCCGCCTGACTGAATGGCTGAAAGATAGTGTCGACTTTATCAGGCGCAATGCCGATGCCGTTATCGGTGATGGTAAACACCAGCAGGGCTTTTTGCGCGTCTTGGTTATCCATCGCGTCAATATTGACAGCGACAAAACCGGGTTGACGATGTTGGCCGCCGGAGAACTTAATCGCATTGCCAACAAGATTAAACAGTATCTGTTTTAATCGGTTGGGATCGCCCACCAGTTGTTCGGGGAGGTCAGGATTAATAAATAGTGACAGTGTCACCTTTTGCTTGTTGGCTTGATGGCTGAGGGTGTCCATCACTTGTTCTACGGTGTCGGACAAAGAAAAGGTGACGCGTTCAAATTGCAGCTTTCCGGCCTCGGTGCGAGAAAAGTCGAGGATGTCGTTAATGATGGAGAGCAAAGAAAGGGCGGATTCACGCACCGTACTCGTCAGGCTATATTGAGATGGCGTTAACGACGAGCGACGAAGCATATCGAGCATCCCAATCACGCCATTCATTGGCGTGCGGATTTCGTGACTCATGGTCGCAAGAAATTGCGCTTTCGCACGTGATGCGCTTTCGGCCCGCTCTTTTTCGGCCATTAACTGTTCGCGTGCTTGGTTACGAGAAATAATATGCGCGCGGAATATGACTAATCCATTAGCGATTTTGCCGACTTCATCCGTCCGATCTTGAAAATTGCGGGCCGGGGGCGTCATGTCGCCAGCCACAAGGCGCTGCATGGAGTCGGCGAGTTTGGCAATCGGCTGAGTGAATGTGCGGTGAATATAAAAGTACATCGCGCCACTGACGAACAAGATAAAAATCAGTAAATAGCCAAGGTTGAGTTGATTTGAGTGGAGTATTGCACGTAAATCAACCATAGACCGGGTTACCACTTTTCCTGTCTCTTGTGCGAACGTAGAGAGCGCATCCTCWAGCGCCTGGTATTCTTGGTCACTCAAGGTTCGCACTGCGGTAATGGCGGCGACTTTGGCACTGGGTTGATAGTTGTTAAAAATAGCGATACCACTGCGCTTTAAACTGGTGAAATGGTGGCGGATGCTCGACAGTTTGTTGAGTGAGGCAGGGTGATTGATCTCGAACTGCGTCAAGGAAAGATAGCGCTCAAAGGTTGCCATATCCTCCATAAAGCGCTGTCGGCTACTTTTTCGCCCATCTAAATACTGATTAAGCTCAGTCAGCATATCGCCATTTTCATCCACCAGTTCATCAAGGTATTGCAACACGGCAAGGTTATCAGGCTGTGTCAACGCTTGTGAGGCTTTTAATTCGGCAATCAAGTTATCGATAGGGCGAACCACATCAATGGATAGCCGCATCACCTGTTTACGCGCCCATTGCTCAGCGACGGGATCAAACTCTGTTAAGACTTTTTGATGAGCGATACGCTGGAAGCGCTCATAAAGCTGGCTGATCAAGGAAAGCCKCTGCTCTGCGTCGGGTTTTACTTCACGAAGGCGCGCCAGTAATTGCTCAAAATCTTGCTGACTTTCTAAAAAAACGGCGAGCGATTCATGACGGCCCATGACATATTTGAGCATGCTGGCATTCATATCACTGGCGGCCCGTTGCATGCGCATGGTGATGATCGCGCTCGGGRTTTCTTGATGAGTGGCGCGGCCGACATCGCGGTTAACCCGATCTTGCATGATGTAGCTCGAGACTGACAGGCCCAACACCATCAAGGTGATGAACGTCATAATCAACCCAATCTTACTGACGATACTCTTACCAAATGGGCGAGGGCGATTTACCTTCATGACGATTCCTACATCCTTGTCAACGATTGATTTGGGCGTGATCCGTGTTAAATTGCGCGTTGTGTTGTTTGCTTTCATCACGGTGAAGCCAGACTATACTGCAAAGAGACTGGCGTCAGTCGTTTGTATGATTTGGCCTTGCCGCTCTGCTCTCTCCTTGCTCGAGCCAGAATGAAAGGGAGGGGCGGTGAGAGCAGCCATCGTGTCATAGTACGATGGTTAGTTTATAGTATACAGTACGCTAAGCACTGCGAAGCGTGACTCGCTTTCTAATTTCGCCTTCAAGAGGCGCAAATAGCCGACGGGCACGATACAATAAAGATAGTTGAACAGTCTAAGGACAAGTAATCATGGTAGTAGATTCAGACGGGTATCAAGCACTGATCGAACATTTTGCGTTTAATCTCTCTGTGTTTGAAAAACCGGGTGAAGCCATTGGCGATGATACCGTTGCGGATATTGTGCACGATCTAGTCGCCTCTAACATTATGACCATTTGCGAGCAAAATCCTGGGCTTTCGTCTGCATTGCGCTTCACCATATTGCGAGAAGCAGATCGTGTAGTGGAAGATATGGAAGAAGTGCTGGCGGGTCGCTGGGAGCAACCAGTCACCGCCGAGCAGGTTGGCTTTCTCGAAGAGTACGTTGCCCTGGTGAAAAACTTGTTCGATGGTGCCATGGTCGAGTTACGCTAGTGACCCCCTGACGGTAACCGTCTAATGCCTGTATACCCGTGTACAATTGTGAGCGATCGAGACTGACAGCCAAGCTCAGGTCGGTATACTAGACGGCCCATTGACAACCTTAGATTTTACCATGTCCCCATCCGCTCCGCGTCACGCTATTCATCAGCTTTACTCCGCCCKTTTGGCACGTGCAACGCGTCCCTATCGCGCGCGTGGCGCTGGTGTAGACCGCTGTTCAGCATGTATGTTAGTTCGTCATTTCTGTGTGTGTGATTACCGTGCCGCCCGCCAGACCCATGCTGCGTTCATGTTACTGATGTACGACGACGAGGTACTAAAACCGAGTAACACAGGACGTTTGATTGCTGACTGCGTGGCGGATACCTACGCCTTTATCTGGTCTCGCACGCACCCTGATCCTGACATGCTGGCGTTGTTATCCCGCTCAGCTTTTCAACCGTATGTGGTCTTTCCTGCTCAGTACACGACCCCGACGCGCATGACCTCACCGGCACGTCTCCATGACAACGCGAAGCGGCCGCTATTTATCATCATTGACGGTACCTGGCGGGAGGCGAAAAAAATCTTTCGCAAAAGCCCTTGGCTTGATCACTTTCCGGTTTTAAGTATTGAGCCTCAGGCATTATCTCGTTATCGCGTGCGCGATGCTCACGGTGAAAATCAACTGGCAACAGCAGAAGTGGCTGCAGAAGTGCTTGCCGTGAATCAAGAGCGCAAGGCGGCAGAGTACTTAAACCAATGGTTCGATGTCTTTCGTGAGCGATACTTAGCAGGCAAACGACAACAACACCTTGCAGACGACAATGCGCTGACGCGCTTGCTTGATGACCAAACGCTGGCGAAAAATGCCGACACCTGAGTGAAAAGTCTGGTTGGAAAACAACGAAACTTGGGGCAAATCACGGACTTTTGCCTTGTTTTGCTGAATAATCTGGTTAAATAACGACAATTTAAGGTGGCTCAGCCATGTATTACGGCTTTGATGTGGGCGGCACGAAAATTGAATTTGGTGCCTTCGACAAACAACTCAATCGTGTCGCGACCGAGCGTCACCCAACCCCAACGCAAGATTACCCTGCCTTAATCGACACATTAGTGCGGTTGGTGGAAAAGTATGATGCGGAGCTAGGGCAAAAAGGAACCATTGGTATTGGGATCCCTGGCTCTCAAGCAGAAGATGGCACGGTGCTGACGGTCAATGTTCCCGCGGCAAATGGACAGTCTTTGCGAGATGATTTACAAGCACGTGTGGGGCGAGAAGTGCGGATTAGCAATGACGCCAATTGTTTTGCGTTGTCGGAAGCATGGGATGTGCAAGCGCAATCGRCGAAAACCGTTCTAGGGTTAATTTTGGGCACCGGCTTCGGTGGTGGATTAGTGATCAATGGCAAGGTCATTAATGGTAAAAACCAAATGGCAGGCGAAGTCGGGCACATGCGTATGCCGATTGATGCCTGGTTACGGTTGGGTGATAACCCGCCGATGTTTGATTGTGGCTGTGGCAATAAAGGCTGCCTGGACAATTATTTATCTGGGCGTGGGTTTGAACAGCTTTATGCTCACTTTTATCAGCCGTTGTCAGCGATCGAAATCATCGAACAGTATCGCCAAGGTGAGCCGGATGCGGTGGCATTTGTTGACTGCTTTTTTGATGTATTAGCCATGGCACTGGGAGGCTTGTTAACCGCGTTTGATCCAGACATGGTTGTGCTTGGTGGCGGTCTCTCTAACTTTGATGAGCTGTATCAAGCGATGCCTGAACGCTTACCGGCATACCTTCTGTCTGCGGCTAACGCCCCTGATATTGTGAAAGCGCAGCACGGTGATGCGGGAGGGGTGCGTGGCGCTGCCTTCTTACATTTAACCTGATGCCAATAACAAAGCCGACGCGAGTCGGCTTTGTGTGAGCGATTTTATTCTGGTTTTTTATGCTGACAATGGCGGATGGCGTTGTCGAGTAACTCAAGTGCCGTTTTGTCCGTTGGCGGTAACGCCGCATCAGACTCGGCGATCGGTGTTGTACGCTCGCCCCAACGGATTAATCCTGCGCCCCATGTCAGGCCAGCGCCAAATGCCGCGGTGAGCAGCTGGCTATGTGGCTTAACGGCCCCTTGCTCAACCGCTTCGCACAAGGCGATAGGGATGGTGGCTGCTGAGGTATTACCATAGCGCTGGATATTGATAAACGCCTTGTCTAACTCGATGCCAGCGTGCTCACATAAGGTTTCGATAATCCGTTTGTTGGCTTGATGCGGCACGACCAGATCAATACCGTCAGCATTGAGCYGATTCCGTGTTAATACCTGATTTGCCGCTGATCCCATGCCTTTGACCGCACGTTTAAAAATATCACGGCCGATAAAATCAAACGCAAAATAGCCATTAGCCGGGTCGAAGCGATCCATTGCCGTCCCAAAGGCAGGGATCGCGAGTACATCACGGCCTGCTGGATCACAACCAAGTTGCGCGTCAAGTAACCCCACTTCCTGCTCGCTTTTGCTTACCACGACGGCGCCGGAACCATCACCAAATAGCACGGCGGTATCGCGTTTGCTCCAATCCAAATACCAGGTTAAATGCTCTGCGCCGATAATGAGTGCATGCTGATAATGGCCAGCTTGGAGCATCTTGGTTGCGGTCTCTAACCCGTATAAAAAACCGGTACAAGCGGCATTCATATCAAATGCCGCGGCACGAAGTGCCCCCAAGTTGCCTTGCACTTTGGAGGCAATATTAGGGATCAGGGTATCTGGTGAGCAGGTCGCTACAATCAACAGATCGAGCTGGCTTGCTTCAATCCCTGCTGCCGCTAACGCGCGTTGGGCGGCAACAGTGGCGAGCTCAGAGGTTTCGACATGACTCACTCGGCGTGCTTCAATGCCTGTGCGTGAGCGAATCCATTCATCATTAGTCTCTAAAATTGTGCTGAGATCGTCATTGCTCAACACCGCGGGCGGAAGACACTTCCCCCAGCCTGTAATTTCTGCAAATGCCATAGTTAGTTACGGGTTGTTTAGCGTGGCGCTAGTGTAAACCTGAAACTCGGATGAAACAATTTTGATGGTCGATAAGGCGTGAAAAACACTACCTGGCGCAAACACCAGGTAGTGGGAGAGTGATTACCAGAATAGGCGAGTGAAAATCGCCAAGACCGCAATACAAACAATGTTGAGATATAAGCCAACACGCATCATATCACGTTGCTCTATATGCCCTGAGCCAAACACAATGGCGTTTGGTGGCGTAGCAACGGGCAGCATAAAGGCACACGACGCGGCAATCGCGATCAGCGCAGAAAGTGCGACTGGCGACACGCCCAATGCTTCGGCGATGGTGGCAAAAACCGGTACCAATAATGCGGCGCTGGCGGTATTGCTCGCAAACTCAGTCAAGAAGATCACGAATGCCACCACGCCTAGCATGGTGAAAAATAGCCCAGATCCTGTCAGTGCATTGCTCAGGTGGTTGGCGAGAAACAAACTCGTACCGGTTGCTTTGAGCACATTGCTCAAGCAAATTCCGCCGCCGAAGAGTAACAGCACGCCCCAGTCAGCGGTTTTTTCGACTTCTTTCCATTTTACAACCCGCGTCGCCCCCAGCAAGACAATCGCAGATAACGCCACAATGGTGTCAAATTTGCTCAGGCCACCGAGCATGGCATTCAATGGTTTACTGAAAATCCAAGCGCTGACGGTCAGTGCGAAAATCACAAGCGTGATCACGCGAGGTGTGCTCCAGGTGAAGTCACGCTGATCCGCTTCAAAACGGTGGTTAAGGTTCGGCTTGGTCAGTGCATACAAGACGATAACCGCGACGGGGAGCAATATCAGAGTGACAGGCAGGCCTAGCTTCATCCAGTCAGCAAAACTAAGTCCAGCTTCGGCGGCGGCTATTGCGTTTGGTGGGCTGCCAACAATGGTTGCTATGCCGCCGATGCTCGCGCAATAGGCAATACCTAAGAGCACAAACACATAAGTGCCATGATCCTTTTGGTTGTTCACCTTGTGTAAAATACCTAACACCAGTGGCAACATCATGGCGGTGGTCGCGGTGTTACTGATCCACATGGATAGAGCGGCTGTGACCCCAAACAKCGTCATCACGGCCACCGACATCTTTCCCTGTGCAATCGTGAGCACTTTATTGGCGATGGCTTGATCGAGGCCTTGGGCTTGCAGCGCGGCTGCCAAGGCAAAGCCACCGAGAAAGAGAAAAATGATGGGATTAGCAAAATTTGACATCGCCGCGGGTGTTTCAAACACGCCAAGCGCGACGGCCATAATGGGCACCAGGATCGCGGTGATGCTGACATGAATCGCTTCAGTCAGCCATAGCACGGCAATGAATATCAGTAGGCTCAGGCCGGTTGTGACATCTGTTTCAAACGGCAGAGTGTTATACAAGATGAAAAACAGGGCAATGTCAGCAAACAAGATCCACGCTTTTCTATCCAGCCCCGGCGCACGGGAGGAAAGGGTTTGCACATCCATAGGGCGTCCTTTTCTTAAACGTTATTGAGTGTTTTTATAATGTTTTACTTTGAGTTTTTAGGTGCTTGATAGGGACAGGGTTGCTGCCATTTGGGTGGCAGCTGGCCGTCAAGCGACGGCTAATATACGCCTAAATAGTCAGTGTGTTAATCGATTGCAGGCAGGTTTTTAAACAAATGATTAAAGTAATGTGAAAATTGTGATTGGGTCGGCACTGGTCGATACTGGGGTTAGTCCTTCGACGTTGAGACGCCACTGATTGGCTCTTTGGGGCCGGTAAACTTGGGTTTGACGTTGAGAATAAAGCTATCAAGTACCGCTTTGGTTCTCGCTAATACTTCCCTAGCGCGAATTTTGACCCCTGCCCAGCCTTGCGGACTCGGTACGGCGTAACAAATAGCATCAATATTGTTTACATCGGCGAGAAATAACGCACGCTCGCAATGAAACTGTTGGCTGATCACGGTGTAGCGCGCCAAACTGAAAACGGTTTTCGCACGGACAACAGAGTCCAGCGTTCGAAAGCCAGCATAGTCTAGGTGAATTGTCTCTTCTGGGATCCCTGCTTGACGTAAATCTCGCTTCATCGTCCAAGGCTCATTATACGAGCGGTGCGCGTTGTCGCCACTGAGCAAAAGGTGCTGAATCTTACCTGCATGGTATAACGACTCCGCCGCTTCAATCCGGTAGGTGTAATAAGGATTGGGGGTTTTACCAATGTACTTGCTGGTTCCCAGAACCAAGCCGACTTGCCGAGCGGGTAGCGTCTCAGCGTGTTGATAGATCCGGCCTTTGGCGTTAACTGTGATCGCGATATCACTGGCAGCCATCACGATAGCGGTGACCACAGTAAACCCAATCAATGTGAAAATCGCCTGACGAAAAAGGCGCTGGAAAGCCATGGTGCGTTTTATTACCTTTGCGAGCATTAAGCCGCACTCGGGGTTACGTGTGCGGGCAAGTAGGTGGAATAATAGCAAAAAAAGCGCCTGGATAGACGCTTTTTTCTGTTAGGTTCGCGTTAAAAAGAGGTCCGTTTATAAGCACGATATTGCGGTGACCAAAAGCTCTCTTCAATACGCTTTTTAAGCGCCTCGTCAGACAGTTCTGATGCCACCCCCTCAGTGATCGCTTCTTTTGCTACCGCAAACGCGATGCGTTTTGATACCTGAGTGATATCTTCTAACGATGGTAGTAGGGCGCCTGTGCCACGCTTCGCTAACGGCGAGCACTCAGCTAAAGCACGTGACGAGGCCATCAGCATGCCATCTGTCACCCGGGAGGCGGCGACGGCCAACACGCCCAGCCCGATGCCTGGGAAAATGTAGCTGTTATTACATTGTGCAATAGGAAAGGTCTTGCCATTGTCTAAACGGACTGGCTCGAACGGGCTGCCGGTGGCAACCAGTGCTTGACCCTCTGTCCAGCGCAGAATATCAAAGGGCGTCGCCTCGACACGGCTGGTCGGATTAGAGAGAGGGAAAACAATAGGACGTGGGCAATTGGCATGCATTTCTTTCACCACGTCYTCGGTAAATAATCCAGGTGCGCCAGAGACACCGACCAACACGGTCGGTTTCGCATTACGCACGACATCGAGCAATGAAATGTTACTGTCTTCTAACTGCCAGTGGCTGAGCGCCTCGCTCTTTTGCACCAGTCGTTGCTGAAAGTCGAGTAAGTTAGGCATGGCATCGATTAACAGTCCCCAGCGATCGACCATGTAGACACGTGCGCGGGCTTCTTGGTCGGAAATCCCTTCAGAGACCATTTGCGCGATGATCGCTTCGGCAATACCACAGCCCGCTGATCCCGCGCCCAAAAATGTGATGCGTTGTTCGGAGAGCTTGGTGCCTGCCGCCTTACACGCCGCAATCAAGGAGCCAACCGTTACCGCGGCGGTGCCTTGAATATCGTCATTAAAGCAGCAGACGCGATCCTTATAGCGCTCCAGGATCGGCATAGCATTTTTTTGCGCAAAGTCCTCAAATTGAATCAAGGCATCTGGCCAGCGACGCTGCACCGCTTGGATAAACTCTTCAATAAAGGCATCGTATTCTTGTCCACTGATACGGGTGTGACGCCAGCCCATGTACATGGGATCGGAAAGACGTTGTGGGTTGTTGGTACCGACATCCAGCACGATCGGGAGTGTGTAGGCTGGACTAATCCCGCCACAAGCCGTGTAAAGCGATAACTTACCAATCGGGATGCCCATGCCGCCAATGCCTTGATCGCCCAGGCCAAGAATACGCTCCCCATCGGTGACCACAATCACTTTGACGTTGTGACGTGATGCGTTGTTAAGCACATCATCAATGCGATCACGGTTAGGGTAGGAAATGAAAAGCCCGCGGCCTCGACGATAGATATTGGAGAAGTTCTCACAGGCTGCCCCTACTGTCGGGGTATAGATGATAGGCATCATCTCGGTGATGTGATTGGAAACCAACCGGTAAAAAAGCGTTTCGTTGGTATCTTGGATGTTGCGTAGATAAATATGCTTGTCGATATCGTTCTCGAAACGTTGATATTGCTGATAAGCGCGCTCCGTCTGTTCTTCGATTGTTTCGATGGCGTCAGGCAATAAGCCTTCGAGGTTGAAAAACTTACGCTCTTCGACGCTGAATGCGCTGCCTTTATTCAACAATGGTGTTTCTAGCAAGGCCGGTCCCGCATAGGGAATATAGAGAGGACGTTTTTGGTTATTCATGAATGATCAGACTCGATATTGTCTTTTAATTAGGTCGATGATGAGTATTGGGCGTTATCTGGTGCCTTCGTGGCAAAAATGATCCCTTGCGAAACGCTTTAACGGCGTTGGTCTGCGATAACCCATAACTACGCTGTAATTGGGGACAAAGTTTAGGCATGAATGGTGACCTAATTCAACTTTTTTACTTGATTGTGCGGGTTTGGCAGAGGCATATGAGGGCACGTTTAAATTCGTAATCAGCGCTGAAGGGCTCTTTTTTGTCTTTTTATTCAAACGTTTGTGTATAGAAAAAACGGAAGTTAGATCACAACCTCTAGCAAAACTGCGCACGGGATATGGAAGCTGACTACACTAAAAGTAGTAAGTGAATCGCGATAAGGTCATGCCTTGTTCGGTGCCACTTACCCTATTTGGTACGAGCGAATAATAATAATGTTGGCTAGGCATGTTTAATGGAAGGTTAAAAGAGGTAGTCCAATGAAGTCACTCATTGCCGCCAGCTTGCTGGTTTTTTCAACCACCACAGTCGCTGCAAACTTAGGCGAACTGGATTACATCACTGAGGTGTATCCGCCGTTCAACTATGAAGAGCGCGGTGAATTAAAGGGGATTGCGGTTGATTTTCTCGAAGCTGCGACAGAAGCAGCGGGCGATCCGGTGAGCCGAGATCAAGTGAAAATTCAGCCATGGGCCCGTGGTTATGCCACAGCACTGTCTGAGCCCAATACGGTACTGTTTTCAACCACGCGGACGGATGAACGGGAAGATAAATTTAAATGGGTTGGGCCGATTACAGACACTAAAATTGTGGTCTGGGCGCCTAAAAGTAAAGGGATCACTATCGACAATGCGAGTGACTTTGCCAATTATAAAGTAGGCGTTGTACGCGATGACGTCGGCGAGCACTTGTTACGCTCAATGGGGGTCGATGAAGACGCGCTGCGCTTGTCGCCAAAAGCGGATTTACTCGCTAAACAATTGGCGGCGGGCCGTGTCGATATGTGGGCTTACGAGGAAAACGTCAGTGCCTTTATTATGAGCCAAAACAATATTGATACCAGCCAGTTTGAAGTGGTTCATGTCTTGGATGAGTCTCAGCTCTACTATAGCTTTAGTAACAACACGCCAGACAGCTATATTGAAAAGCTACAAGCGGGCATTGACCAAGCGACCGCAGATGGCACGCTTGAGGCCATCAAAAGCAAGTACAAGTAACGCAGTGCGAGTGTTGTCACGAAAAAGCGCTTAGCGACACACGTACCGCCGGATAAAACGGGCCTAAGTCTAATAGGCCCGTTTTTTATTGTATCGATAAAAGGGCTTTGGGTTAGTCGCGAAAGTTTTCAAATTGGAAAGGCTGCTCAAAGTCACTTTCCTTGATTAATTGAATCACGGCCTGTAGATCATCACGCTTTTTGCCGGTGACACGGACTTGCTCGCCTTGAATCTGGGTTTGCACTTTCATCTTGGCATCTTTAATCGCTTTGGTGATCTTCTTGGCGACAGGCGTTTCAATACCGTTTTTAAACTTCACTTGTTGATAAAAGGTTTTGCCAGAGTGGACCATGTCTTGGGTTTCCATTGCGCGTGCGTCAACGCCACGCTTGGCGAGGTTACTGCGTAACATGTCCATCATTTGGTTGACCTGAAAATCTGCTTCAGCCGTTACTTTCACGGTTTCTTTATCAAGTTCGAAGCTGGCCTCGACACCCCGAAAGTCGAAGCGAGTTGCAAGCTCTCGGTTGGCATTATCCACTGCGTTTTTTAGCTCAACGTTGTCAATTTCAGAGACAATATCAAATGAAGGCATAGTCTTTTCCTAATTGGGGCATGAGTCAGTCACGCCGATAAATCGTCAGTCATTATGAGTTGTTGCGCGCCGCGACGGCATCAGCCAGTTGTGCAAGCAAGCGCTCGGTATCGGCCCAACCCAGACAGGGGTCAGTGATCGACTGGCCATAAACACGTGATTGGACGTTACCCATGGCTTGATTACCTTCTTGTAAGAAGCTCTCAGCCATGATGCCAGCAATCGCTTGTTCGCCATGACGGATCTGTTCAGCCACATCGGCACACACATCCAGTTGGCGGCGATGCTGTTTTTGGCAGTTACCGTGGCTGAAGTCTATCACAAGCTTGCGAGGCAATTTGAAATCGCTCAGCGTTTGCGCAGCGGCTTTCACATCGTCGGCGCCATAGTTCGGTTGATGACCGCCTCGCAAAATGACATGCCCATCTGGGTTGCCTGCGGTGCGATAAATGGTCATGCTGCCATTTTTATCGGGCGAGCAGAAAAGGTGTGACTCTCTGCTTGCGCGAATGGCATCGACCGCAATACGGATGTTACCGTCAGTGCCATTTTTAAATCCTACCGGGCTCGATAGCGCAGAGGCCATCTCGCGATGGATTTGTGACTCCGTGGTACGGGCACCAATCGCGCCCCAGCTGATCAAGTCGGCAATGTACTGACCCGTGATCATGTCTAGGAATTCAGTGGCGGTCGGGAGACCCATTTTGTTGATATCTAACAGTAGCTCTCGTGCGGTGAATAGCCCTGCACGTATGTCTCCGCTACCGTCAAGGTGCGGGTCATTGATGAGACCTTTCCAACCAACCACAGTACGTGGTTTCTCAAAATAGGTGCGCATCACCACCAATAATTGATCGGTGTATTTGTCCGCCAGGGTTTTAAGTTTTTCCGCATAATCACGGGCCGCATCGGGATCATGGAC
>NZ_MUET01000130.1:0-2824 GCF_001995685.1 Salinivibrio sp. IB282
CCTGCTGCAGAAAAGTCTACCCGCGGTAAAGTGCTGGCGGTAGGCAAAGGCCGTATTCTTGACAACGGCAACGTGCAGCCATTGGACGTTCAAGTGGGTGACACTGTTATCTTCTCTGAAGGCTTTGGCACCAAGACGGAAAAAATCGAGGGTCAAGAAGTTCTGATCTTGTCTGAAAGCGACATTATGGCAATCGTTGAATAATTCATTTCACCTCCAATCAATAACGTAAGAAAGGAATAGAATCATGGCTGCTAAAGACGTTAAATTTAGTGACGACGCGCGTGCGAAAATGCTCGAAGGTGTGAATGTTCTGGCTGATGCCGTGAAAGTCACACTGGGTCCTAAAGGCCGTAACGTAGTACTAGACAAATCATTCGGTGCCCCAACCATCACCAAAGATGGCGTATCTGTTGCGCGTGAAATTGAACTGGAAGACAAATTCCAGAACATGGGCGCACAAATGGTGAAAGAAGTGGCGTCTCAGTCGAACGACGCTGCGGGTGACGGAACGACAACTGCAACTGTATTGGCGCAATCTATCGTCAATGAAGGCTTGAAAGCAGTCGCGGCGGGCATGAACCCAATGGATCTAAAGCGCGGTATCGACAAAGCGGTTGTTGCGGCGGTTGAAGAGTTGAAAAAACTGTCTGCGCCTTGCACCAGCAACAATGCGATTGAGCAAGTGGGTACCATTTCTGCGAACTCTGACCACACTGTTGGTAAGATTATCGCTCAAGCGATGGAAAAAGTCGGTCGTGACGGTGTTATTACCGTTGAAGAAGGTCAATCACTGCAAGACGAACTGAGCGTCGTAGAAGGCATGCAGTTCGATCGTGGTTACCTATCTCCTTACTTCATCAATAACCAAGAAGCCGGTAACGTTGAGCTGGATAACCCATTTATCCTACTGATCGACAAAAAAGTCTCGAATATCCGCGAGCTGCTACCAACCCTTGAAGCGGTTTCTAAAGCGTCTCGTCCTCTGCTGATCATTGCAGAAGATCTTGAAGGTGAAGCGCTGGCGACATTGGTTGTCAACAACATGCGTGGCATCGTCAAAGTCGCTGCCGTGAAAGCCCCTGGCTTTGGTGACCGTCGTAAAGCGATGCTGCAAGATATCGCAACCTTGACGGCAGGCACTGTGGTTTCTGAAGAAATCGGCATGGACCTAGAGAAAGTGACGCTGGAAGACCTAGGTCAAGCCAAGCGTGTCACTGTCACTAAAGACAACACCACTATCGTTGACGGTGTCGGTGAGGAAGCGGCGATTGAAGGGCGTGTTGCGCAGATTCGCCAGCAAATCGAAGAAGCAACCTCAGACTACGACAAAGAAAAACTGCAAGAGCGCGTCGCTAAACTGGCTGGCGGTGTTGCAGTGATCAAAGTCGGTGCGGCGACTGAAGTCGAGATGAAAGAGAAGAAAGATCGCGTTGAAGATGCCCTGCACGCAACACGTGCGGCGGTTGAAGAAGGCGTGGTTGCCGGTGGTGGTGTTGCCCTAATCCGTGCGGCGAGCAAAGTTGGCGAGCTGAAAGGTGACAACGAAGAGCAAAACGTAGGTATCCGTGTTGCACTGCGCGCCATGGAATCACCGCTTCGTCAAATCGCGACCAACGCAGGTGATGAAGACTCAGTGGTTGCTAACAAAGTGAAATCTGGCGATAACCACTTTGGCTACAATGCATCAACTGGCGAATACGGTGACATGATTGAGATGGGTATTCTTGACCCAACCAAAGTAACACGTAGTGCACTACAGTTCGCTGCCTCTGTTGCGGGTCTGATGATCACCACTGAAGCCATGGTTACCGATCTGCCACAAAAAGACGGTGGTGCTGATATGGGCGCTGCTGCTGGTATGGGTGGCATGGGCGGAATGGGCGGCATGATGTGATCGCCTTTCCCTCATAAATGAAAAAACCCAGCTTCGGCTGGGTTTTTTCGTTCTCGGGCTGACGCCAATAACGCGGCTCAGTGCGGAGACGCAGATGAAAAAATATTCATCACTGCGACACCCGAGACAATCAGTGCCATTCCTATCACCGCCGGTGCATCCAGTTTTTGGTCAAAGACTAGCCAACCAATCAAAGCAATCAATGTCACGCCCGCGCCGGCCCATATCGCATAGGCGATGCCTACAGGAATTGCGCGTAAAGTGAGGGCGAGTAGATAGAAAGAGAAACTGTATCCCACCACCACTAATATCGAAGGAACGAGCTTAGAAAAGCCGTCACTGTTTTTGAGTGATGCGGTTGCAATCACCTCTGCCACAATAGCAAACCCTAGAAAAAGCCAATGCTTCATATCGATGACTCCCAAGTGAGAAACAGGCAGGCCATGCTACCAGCCAATTTTTATGATGTATGCCTCATTTTGAGTGGAGAAGAGTGAAAAGCATGATGAGCGATGTAAGCCAAGGTGAACACTGGCGGCAAAACACAAGGGTTAAAATAGACAAAAAAAACGATTTTGTACGAATTTCGTTCAGGTGAGATTTTTTTTGCAAAAAGAGGTTGCGGGAAAAACTGAGATCTCTATACTGCGCTTCCTGTTGACGGGGCAACGAGACGCAAGTCACGAAATGCCGACCACGAAGTCAACACGCTCTTTAACAATTTGACCTATGCAATCTGTGTGGGCACTCGTTAAGAATAGACAAAAAGATTTATTCGATGAACTGAGTGACCAAACGACAACTTTTATAGTTGTTCGGCACAGTCAATTCGTTTGTCTCTTCGGAGATAAACAGTAATCAGTATTCATTGAGCAGTTTCTACGGAAACACCAAACTTAAATTGAAGAGTTTGATCATGGCTCAGAT
>NZ_MUET01000131.1:0-2780 GCF_001995685.1 Salinivibrio sp. IB282
GCCTCAATGTCGGATGGCGCGCGGCGAAAGTCATACCAAGTTTGCACGATCGAGTTGGCGCTTATGCCGACCTACGCGAACTTTAACGTCGGTGGTGCCATTGGCGTAGGTGACACAAGCCCCAGCACGATGTTGGATAGGTGCAAATTGCCAACGGGCGCCTGTCACGATCAGTGCCAATTTTAACGACGATGTCGGATGGCGCGCGGTGAAAATCACACCAAGCTTGTACGATCGAGTTGGCGCTTATGCCGACCTACGCGAACTTTAACGTCGGTGGTGCCATTGGCGTAGGTGACACAAGCCCCAGCACGGTGTTGGATATGTGATAACTGTCAAAGGGCGCCTGTCACGATCGAGGTTAATCGTTGGCCTCAATGTCGGATGGCGCAGTGCAACTGGCGCCAGTTGCACTGCGCGCGGTGCAAATCACACCAAGTTTGCACGATCGAGCTGGCGCTTATGCCGAGTTACGTATAGGCGGCATAGAAAGGGAAAGTGATCTCGTTGGGTTTCGGATTTTCATTCACTGTCACTAACGTCGATTTGGCGGTTCACCAATGATCTTTAAATCCGCTTTTCCACGCTTTTTCATCGTCGCGTAGAAGTTCTCGTGCGAGCTAATGTTAAGCAGGTAGAGCTCGAGTTTGTTTTCAATCCAAGCGTAGCCAAGTAACACTTCTTGCCTATCGAGCTTGAACTTGTGCACCCAAAGATAAGACAGAGCGCCTTTTTTCTGGGTGCCAAGCGTGGGATCTTCAATGATTCTGTCTATCTCGTCCTCGACCACTTCACACTGCGCCTCGGACAACTTGTTCATCTGCTTTTCAAAAACACGAGAGACGAAAACATCAATCTGATTGTCGTGGGGTCCGTCGCTCATAACGTTTTACCTTACCAAGTTTGACTTCTTCAGATGCAATCAGGGCTTCTTGCACAAAGCTATAGGGTAAATCAGGGTTCTCAGTCATGATTTTCCCGATTTTTGCCCAGTATTCAATTTGCTTGGGCACAGAGCGCATTTCAGCTTCTGCATGCACTTTTACATCTGACACAAACTCATCATCTAACCGTACACTGGTTGGCATGATTCATTACCTCGTCTATAAATCTTCACTGGTTAATATGCGACAAAATGTCGCGCCTTGCAATATATTTAGAACTGGCACATCTGGCGTGACTTAAGACGGCTCTGCTTCAACATATGTGATAAGTTGATACCCTTGCGACCCTTCTTTTTTGGCTGTTCAAAAATAAACAATAAATACAAAGCGTTACGGAAAGCGATTTTTAACAAGGGTAAAAGACGATTTTTATCCTAACGGCCTGTTGTAACAGATGATTGTTAGGTTATTCTATGTTCACTGCCGCATAGGCAGCTTAGAAACAAAACCGTTCGCCCATGTCTAAAACCATTCCGTTCACTGCCGCATAGGCAGCTTAGAAATTTAGTCCCTTTCCTCAACTTCGGGTCATCAAGTTCACTGCCGCATAGGCAGCTTAGAAAAGCACGCAGAGCGCACGCTTCCACCCAAGGACGTTCACTGCCGCATAGGCAGCTTAGAAAAAAAAACGATGTAACCACGGCAGATACAAGCAGTTCACTGCCGCATAGGCAGCTTAGAAATTGGTGGTTTAATCCGTGGCGGCATCGGCATGGTTCACTGCCGCATAGGCAGCTTAGAAAGTTCTGAGGCTTAGCCGCAACAACTTCGACCTGTTCACTGCCGCATAGGCAGCTTAGAAACACCGACAACGAATCCTGATGAGTTCCATGTCGTTCACTGCCGCATAGGCAGCTTAGAAATGGGTAGATAGTGATTGATTCAGTGTCGACCGGTTCACTGCCGCATAGGCAGCTTAGAAAGTGACCGGCACGCTGAACTATGCAGAGCACAAGTTCACTGCCGCATAGGCAGCTTAGAAAAAAGCGAGTACGCCGGCCAGCCCCTCCATTGTGTTCACTGCCGCATAGGCAGCTTAGAAATCGATACAATCTTTTTGATGCCCTAGTTCTGCGTTCACTGCCGCATAGGCAGCTTAGAAAGACCACGTAGCTAGCCGTGGCGGTGATGTGCTGTTCACTGCCGCATAGGCAGCTTAGAAAGCCCGTGAAATGGGCAAATCCCCAGTAACACTGTTCACTGCCGCACAGGCAGCTTAGAAAAGCAAGCTGTCGGGCGGTGGGCAACTCCGCATGTTCACTGCCGCACAGGCAGCTTAGAAATCAGGTAGTGCGGCTGGTAGCTCTTTTTCGTTCGTTCACTGCCGCACAGGCAGCGTCGATGACACAAGCCCCGGCAAGGTGTTGAATAGGTGCACATTGCCAACGGGGGCCTGTCACGATCGAGGTTAATCGTTGGCCTCGATGTCGGAGGCGCGCAGTCCGCTTGGGTAATACATGACAGACATCGCACTGGCGCTTGTCCGACCTACACACCATTTTAATATCGGCGGTGCCATTGGCGTACATTGGTTATCGGAACAGCCACTTTTGGCCCGATGATACCATTGGCGTAGGTGACACAAGCCCCGGCACGGTGTTGGATAGGTGCAAATTRCCAACGGGCGCCTGTCACGATCAGTGCCAATTTTAACGACGATGTCGGATGGCGCGCGGTGAAAATCACACCAAGTTTGTACGATCGAGTTAGCGCTTATGCCGACCTACGCGAACTTTAACGTCGGTGGTGCCATTGGCGACCGAGACACAAGCCCCAGCACGGTGTTGGATAGATGCACATTGCCAACGGGCGCCTGTCACGATCGAGGTTAATCGT
>NZ_MUET01000132.1:0-2743 GCF_001995685.1 Salinivibrio sp. IB282
ATATTAGTCTTACTGATGGTATGGAATGGTCGTACCAAAAGAAGGGTTAAAGACGGAATTTGACTTCATAATGCAAAAATTGCTAGTTTGGTACTACCAAATGCGGAGAGGTAACCATGACGACATCCACCAGTAGCCTTTTTCATCCGGTGCAAATGGGCCGAGCGAGTGAAGATGTGGCATTGCAAATCGAATCGGCGATTCTGTCCGAGGCGCTAAAACCTGGCGACAAACTGCCCAGTGAGCGAGAGCTTCAGCAACAGTTTGGAACAGGGCGTGGCGTGGTGCGTGAGGCCATTCAATCACTCAAGCAAAAAGGCTTAATTGAAATCCGTAAGGGGCAAAAAGGTGGGGCGGTCGTCCGTCAGGTTGATGTGCATAACATCAGTGAATCATTGGCGCTGTTTCTAAAACAAAGCCATGTACAAGCGGATAAGGTCGCAGAGTTTCGTGAAACGGTCGATCAAAGCCTGGTGTTACTTGCCATTAGTCGTGGTACCGAGTCGCAGAAAAAACAGCTTGGTGAATATGTCACAGAGCTTGCGGCTCTTGCCGCTGAAGAGAATCCGGATTTGGATCGCTTGGGCGAGCTGGATCGCGCACTCAACCTGTTGATTGCTGCAATGTCAGGCAACCCGATTTTTGAATGGGTGATGCATGCTATCCAGCAAGGGTTTAGTTCGCACGATTACGCCCTTTATCAGGCGGCGGATTATCGTCGCCAAACCGTGGAAAACTGGCAACAGACCGTTAACCACATTATCGCTGCCGAGCCGTTTAAGGCGCAAGCAACGATTAGCCACCACTATCGGTTGCTACAACAATGCATTGATGCACAAGCATCAAGCTAATTATAAAAATTTCAAAAAGGAAACCTCTACACAATCATACCCATTACCTGTGTTGCGACTGTTCCGGGCYGATGCCCTGCACACGGGAAGGACAAAATTTGGAGGTTTTATGGGACAGCAACAAAATTACGACTATATCATTGTCGGCGCGGGCTCGGCAGGCTGTGTTCTGGCGAACCGTTTAAGTGCTAACCCAGATAACAAGGTATTGCTACTCGAGGCAGGACGACCAGATTATCGGCTGGACTTTCGGATCCACATGCCTGCCGCATTAACTTATTTGCTCACAGACAGCACCTATAACTGGTTGTATGAATCCGAGCCTGAGCCGAATATGCATAACCGCCGTATCGCGCAACCGCGTGGTAAAGTGCTTGGGGGCAGCAGTAGCATCAACGGCATGATTTATATCCGCGGCAACGCGTTGGACTATGAAAAATGGGCCAACGAGCACGGGTTAAAAAAATGGGATTATGCCCATTGCCTGCCGTATTTCCGCAAGTGTGAAACGCGATTAAAAGGCCAAGATGACTATCATGGCAACAATGGGCCGCTGGCAATTGAAACTGCACAATGTGATAACCCTCTATTTAGTGCGTTCTTTGACGCGACGCAACAAGCGGATTATCCATTGACCGATGACGTGAATGGTTATCAGCAAGAAGGCTTTGGTATTTTCGACCAAAATATCTACCAAGGTCGTCGTCATAGTGCGGCGCGGGCGTACTTACACCCAGTGATGAACCGTAAGAACCTGACGGTGATCACCGGCGCGACCACTGATAAGGTTTTGTTTGAGGGCAAAACGGCGATTGGTGTGGAATACCGCAAGTGGGGACGGAAGAAAACCGCCTATGGCGCAGAAGTCATCAGCTGTGGTGGCGCGATTAACTCGCCCAAACTACTGCAACTTTCTGGTGTAGGTGACGAAACCATGTTGAAAAATTTAGGGATCAAGCCTGTTCATCACCTGCCTGGGGTGGGGGAAAACTTGCAAGATCACCTGGAGCTTTACGTGCAGTATGAATGTAAAGAGCCGGTTAGCATGTATCCCGCGCTTAAGTTCCACAATCAACCGAAAATTGGTTTTGATTGGCTGTTCCGTCGTAAAGGGGCCGCCGCCACCAATCATTTTGAAGCGGGTGGTTTTGTACGTGGTAATGATGAGGTGGCGTATCCGAACCTGCAGTTCCACTTTTTGCCACTGGCGATCCGTTATGATGGCTCGGCACCGAACAAAGGACATGGTTTCCAATTGCATGTGGGGCCTATGAATACCGATGTGCGTGGCCACGTGAAAATTCGTAGCACCAACCCAGATGAGAAGCCAGAAATCTTCTTTAACTATCTCTCTACGCCACAAGAGCGTAAAGAGTGGGTTGAAGCGATCCGTGTCTCTCGCGATATCATTGCCCAGCCGGCCTTTGATCATCTGCGGGGTAAAGAGCTTTCGCCGGGCAGCGAGGCACAGACGGATCAGGAAATCCTCGATTTTGTGGCTCGAGAAGGGGAAAGTGCTTACCACCCAAGCTGTACCTGTAAAATGGGCTTGGCGAGTGACGAGATGGCCGTGGTGGATGAATCGCTGAACGTCCATGGCGTGAATAACTTGCGTGTGGTGGATGCCTCCGTGTTCCCTGCAATCACCAATGGCAACTTGTACGCACCGACCATTATGGTGGCAGAGAAAGCGGCTGATATGATCATGGGGCATACCCTTTCGCCGGCGAAAGATGCGGAATACTACCGCTACCTTCCAGACCATGCGCCGGTACCGGAAGAGGACGTGGCGCTGGCCTAATTCCCCGTGTACGCGTTAACGACAAGAGCCAGTCTCGTGCTGGCTCTTTATTATTTTTGTTTATCTAGCTGGTGTTTAGCCGCACTATAGC
>NZ_MUET01000133.1:0-2735 GCF_001995685.1 Salinivibrio sp. IB282
ATTGTAGTCTAATTTCTACCGATTATTTCGTTTACAAACACCAGACAATTCCATACCAACTTAAGATACTTTTATTGCATCGCTGCGTTTAGAGTACTGCCAATCCGAGCGTTAGACACTTTTAAGGTAAAACACATGAAAAAACTAGCTATTATTATCGCAGCGATCGCGTCAAATGCAGCCTATGCGGGCGACACATATATCCGCAACGGCAATATCTACTCACATGAAGGACAAGCGGTCGCTGAAGTGGGTATCAGCACGACAAGTGATCTTTACAAAAGCCAAGATGACACTACCTATCTGAACCTAAACCTTGGCTATCGCGGTGAAGACTTCAACGCTGATCTAACAAATGGCCTTAACTACCGTTTTTTCGGCAATAATGATGACAGTGTGAATATCAACGCTTTTATCGGTCATGCATCAAAGGGTTACGAGAGCAAAGACGCTGATAGCCTGGCTGGCATGAAAGATCGTAATGCAGGGATCAATGGCGGTTTTAATATGGATATCAATACCGGTATGGGTGGTGTTCTTTCTACATTTGTCGGGCACGATATCACGGGCGAATACGACGGTCTCAACGCTGGCATGAAGTACATGCATATCACACACTTTGGTAAAATCGACTTTGTTCCATTCGCGGGCGTGAACTGGCTAAGTGATGATTATGTTGATCATTATTTTGGTGTAAAAGGCAGTGAAGCGACCATGCAACGTTCGGCTTATAAAGGCGATAACAGCTTTACCTACAACTTAGGWTACAAGCTTGTGATGCCAATGAGCGAAAACTGGGATATCAGCCAAAGTACGCAATACACCCGTTTGGACAGTGACATTGCTGATTCGCCAATTGTAGATAGCGCTAATCAGTGGGATGCACAAGTGACCATGAGCTATCATTTTTAAGATCCCGAGCTCAGATAATAACTATTTCAATAAGGCCTCCGCTTCATCCGGAGGCCTTGTCACGTCATGGAGTTCGCTTAATGAACACGACGACACACGTTTAGCTATCTCGCTGATTCAGACTTCTCGCTGGTCCCCCATTGCAGGCAGTAATTCAGGTGGTGGCATGTTCACAGTTTGCAGTCCTGCCGTTTGCAAGGCGACTTTTATGATATCAAGATGCGCTTGTGTTGCCTCTAGCCAGTTGCTGGCATTGCCCTTCACGCCTGCTCGATGAAAACCATTTAAACGCACGGAAAACACATTTCCCTGCGTCAATTGCATTTGCTGCAAATTATATAAATAGGCGCAGAGTGACGACAGGTTAGCTTGCCAGTCGGTATACCCGGGGACCAGTAACAGCCGCACTTCCTGCAATTTTCCCTGCTGCGCCAGCCAAATTAGGCTATCACGCACACGGCGGGGTGAATGTCCGGTCAAGGCTCTATGCGCGTCATTACCCCATGCTTTCATATCCACCATGGCACCGTCCATGTAGGATGACAACGCCTGCCAACGCTGACATGACACACTGCCGTTAGTATCGATCAAGCATGTAAGGTGGGCTAATTCAGGGTGCTGTTTGACCGCGCGAAAAAGCGCGCGGACAAAGCGCCATTGCAGACTGGCCTCACCACCACTGACGGTAATTCCACGAATAAAGTGCCGTTGTTGATAAATCGCCGTCACTGCCTCGGCCAAAGACATATCGAATGAGCTTGCGCTGTCACGTTCAATGGTTTCAGGGTTGTGGCACCCTGGGCAACGAAATTGGCAACCTTGCAGAAAAAACACCATCCGATTACCGGGACCATCGACACAGGAATAGGGCAACACACTCGCCACCCGAGCCACTGACCCCGATGTTTTCTCCTGCTTAGGATGGCTCATGAGTGTCCGTCCAACGCGCGCCGGCGAGAAACTCCGCACTCACAACTCGCGGCTGCCGTGCTGTCACTGTCGTCATATCAGAAGCTTCTGCGCCCAATACCGTGGTGTTGGTGCGAGAGCCCGATTGTTTAAACTGGGCAATCTCCGACTTTTTCACCATATAGCCGGTGATACGCACGAGATCATTTCCATCTGTATTCGCGGTGAATTCACGCAGCCCGGATTGCAGCGCCCCTAAACATAAATCGGTTAATGCATCGGGATTGCTTTTTATGGTTTCATCCAATGTTAGGATCTCGCTCACACCCGCTTCAAAGTAAGGATGTAACGGCGCAAGCGCCTGTAAATGGGTGACAGGATCCGGTTCACAACCGTAACGAATCCTCACCCCCGGAGTGGTCCCTTGGTCAATGGATAACCCACCTTGCGCATGCAGCAACGCTCGTCCACGCCAGCCATACTTCACTGGCGTCTCTGCTACAAACGTACTCAATGCTTTGGTGATATCGTGTGCCATCTCATTCGCCGCTGCATCGTGACCATATTCGCCACATAGACCTTGGCGTGCCATCAGGGTATTAACCGCTTCAGCCATCGCGTACACGCCAAACATGGGGACAAATTTTTTCTCATCAATCAAGCCTTCCTGCACCAGAAAGCTATTAAAAAAGTGTGATTCTTGATGTAGAAAGTGACTGCGTGCATCGATCAGCTCCACCATCAATGCACCGTAATGTGGCAAGGTGTGCGAGAGCAATGTCGAGAGATCATTGGCTTCTTCTGCGACTTTTTTTAAGTTAAGGCGTACCAAGGTGTTCGCACCGCCTCCAATCGGTAGCGCATTGTAGCAACTCACAATCCCCATATTGGGCGAGTGAGCCTCTGCATCACCA
>NZ_MUET01000134.1:0-2703 GCF_001995685.1 Salinivibrio sp. IB282
ACGGACAGTTATGGTTATGACGAACTAGAACAAAATGGGGAGCTAATCGCCAAGTACATCGTAAGGGATAGCATGAGCATCTATCCTCCTCAAAGCACTACAGTATCGTTCGTCAAATATGATGTTGATGGAACAGAAATTGAAAAAGGCACCTTATGAAAACTAAACAAATATTTTATAAAGTTCGTGGACATGATGATGAAACATATATCTTTCTAGACAGGCTAGATGATGGTACATATCAAGTAAGGCAAGGTACATCGAAACCTGTAAGTCATTTTAAATGGGAAGAAAACAGTACCACTATGTCTCTAGATGACTTTCTTGCTCACAATGAGTCCGATCGCCCCCGTGTAGAAGAGTTGATAGCAGAGTTTGAAACAGAATAAACATAACAATCTGTTTAAGAGTGATTCGCAACGCGTGGCATTTTTACTATGCGTTGCGTTTGGCGTTTAAGGTGGTATGCGGTAGCTTCGGTATTGCGTTGCTCACACCTTAACAGGGCGTTATGAGTCAATGTAAGAGGGAGACATGATTGAAGTATTAACAACAGCAATAGTTTCAAATGTTCTTGTTCTAGGTATTCTTGGCTTTTTATCTCGAAACTTAGTTACCCACCTTCTGACAAAAGATATTAAGAACCATCAAAATCAGCTTGAAATTGAAAAGGTAAGATTTCAGGCATCATTTGGCTGGGTCTATGAAAAACAAGCTACTGCAATCACAGAATTATATGAATTAATTTTGGAATTGGAGGGATTTGTAAATAATGGTATTTACCGAAGCAATTGGAATGATTATCAGGATCATTTAGGGGCGCTTCGTTCTAAATATCATAAAACTAGAATATTCATTCCGGAAAAGCTTGATGTGAATATTCTATCTGCAATTAAAATTGGCCGTAAAATCATGAGTCAGTCGTTATCTGATCCACATTGCGATGATTTAGCTAGAGAGCTTCGAGCTTCTAAAGAGCTGGCTCTGTTTGAAATGAGAAAGTTATTGGCTGTTGTTGGTAAAAACTCATAACAAGTGCCTAAACCACAGGACGCAAAACAGCAGGCTTGCGCTCCTTCGTCGCTAATTTTAGCCTGCTATTTTGCGCCGGTTAGGCAAGCGTTAGGGTTCACAAAGGAGAAACCATGAATAAATTTATTGTTGTATTGGTCTCATGCGTATTGATGCAAGGATGTGCCTCGACATTAAAAATTGATCCACAGCCCTTAGATGGCCAGCAAGAAATATATCAAGAAGGTGTAGAAGCTGTTATTTCTCCCAAAAATGCGTTGGTCGCTATACGCCCATCAACTAACACATACTCATCTGAAGACCGTCCAACCTTTGTAGTTAGCGTGCTAAACGGCACTGAATCTTCATTTAATTTTTCCACTGAAGATATTCAAGTATTTGTGGACGGTGCTCCCCACAAAGTTTTCACCTATGATGAACTAGTGGCTGAAGTTAAGAGACGGCAGACATGGGCAGCGGTAGCCGCAGCACTAAACGGTGCCGCGCAATCTATGAATGCAGCCAATGCAGGCTATTCTTACCATTCTGGCACTACTAATGCTTATGCCTATGATAACTATGGTAACAGTGCCTACGGCTACGGTTCATACTCAGGTTACACCTACAATGCAGCAGCGGCTCAACAAGCGCAAGCTACTGCAAACGCACAAACCCAGGCAAATATGCAGGCAATTAAAAACCAAACCGAGCAATCTCTGAATTCCCTTAGCTCTACCATGCTAAAGAAAACAACGGTATCACCCCAGTCATGGCATGGCGGCTATGTAACTATTGCCAAAATACCAAATTCTGCACAGCTTCATGAAATCAAAGTTGTTATTTCAGCCGCGGGAGAGAATCATGAGTTTTTACTTCAGCACTTTAAGGTTGAGCAGTAAAACCACCCTAACAAGGCGCTGCTGTCGGACAAATTTTCCGCTGTGCTCCAAATTTGCAGCAGAGCGCGGCGTTATAAGCTAATTTAGGGTATTTATGACTAATGATGAAAAAATGGGGGTTCTTCTTTCTTTTAGTTTCCCATTATGTATAGGCTTAATTTTTGGGCTTTTAATATTTAATCCGTCTGATGGGTTTGTTACGTGGTTTGCATCTATTGATTGGGGAGATCAAGGGGTTGCAAATGTAGGTGCTTGGGTTGCAGGAATAGCTACATCTTTAGCCGCTTTAGCGACGGCTTCGGCAGCTCGTTCATCAGAAAAGGCTGCTGAAGCCGCAACTCAATCGGCAAATCAATGGAAACTTCATGCATCATACGATAAATATATTGATACAGGCGTTAAGGCTAGAATTAAGTTAAGGTGGATTGAAGCTCATTTGAATCATATGTGTGAAAACAGATTTCAGGTCTTTTTTGAGCAAGGATCAAGCTTTATGGTTGATAGTAATTCGAATAGAATAGATGACTTCCTAAGTTGTTTGAAACCGGAATTTTCTAGTTCTGACTCAGCTGAAGTTCGTCGTTTTAATCAATACAAAGAAAAATTCAGACATCAATCAGAACGTATCAATGAGATATATCCTGATGCTTTTAACATTGTGGAAGAAACGTATGAGTTAAGTAAAAATCATGTGGGTTTATCTAATATAGAAAAAGATGTAATTTTAAAGGCTATTGAAGAATTTATGAGTCAAATAAAAATGATGGCTCATTTGTATGAAGCTATTATTGAT
>NZ_MUET01000135.1:0-2297 GCF_001995685.1 Salinivibrio sp. IB282
GATCTATCATTGCTTCGTGATGCAGGTGACTATGCGGATGGAGAACTTGGGACTGAAGAGCACGAGGTTGCTTGGTCTAAAGAAACCGTTGATGCAGCGAATCGTGTCAGTATTGTGATGCAACGACTGTCTTATCTGACTATGTCTGGACTTATCAGTCACGAGCATTTTTCCAAAATGTGGGGGCCTGTTTTTGTAAAAACATGGGATAAGTTAGAGCCGTATATACATCACAAGCGCTTCTTAAATGGTGAGCCTTTGACTCTCGCGGAGGGCGCCTACAGCCGGAATGATTTCGAAAAATATGCCCTGTACTGTAGAAATCTAAACACATAACAAGGCCAGGTACGCGACGCCTACTGCATTGCGGCCTCACTTCCATTCTGCAACCGCGCATGCTGTTGGCGTTAGGCGTATAAGGCTCGACGCTTGACTTTACTAACTAGGATCAATGGAGAAAACCAAATGAATAACCTGTTTAAAATTTTGCTTGCTATTGCGACCATTCTTATGCTTTCGGGGTGCGGAAAACCTACTCTTGATACCTCCTCTGACGAGACAATGAAAGAGTCGGTGCAGAAAATCATGACCGATCTATCGAAAGAAGACCAAGAAAGGTTTAAAAAAACTCTGACCGGAATTTATATGGGCACATTGGCTAGTCTTGATGGTGATGCCGAGGACGCAAAGGAAGAAGTTAATGAAAATTTGCATGGGAAAACTGCGGAAGAAGTTTTCCAGTATGCGGATGAGCTAAAACAAAAAATGGAAAATAAATAAGGAATTTTCTGATGAAATTTATCTTACCTATGTTAGTCATAACAGCCTTTTTAACTGGGTGCAAGGCGACTGTAGAGAGCGAAGTTAGCCTTAAAGATATTCTCGAATCAAAAACAAAAACAATCAGTGGTAACCTGTATGTTGAAGTTGCAAGCTGCAACAGCTATGAAGATTCAAGGAGATTATCTAATTCTGTAATAGAGGCCCAACAAACAATACCAAGCATCTTCGCTGATGCAAAATACATAGAATGCTTTTCTAAGAAATTCGACTCCTTTGCTCATTTCAATATACCTGTCGTGCTTGATAAAGATAAAGATGGAAAAATGGCATCTGATTCTCATGTAAATATCATATCTAACAGTGAATCTCTTTTAACTGTGGGCATTCCTAAGTCTATAAAGGCAAACATGGAGCGGGTAGAAGAAAATAGCTTCGGTGCAAGCTCGTTTGATCTGAAAGTTAATATCAAAGTCAACAACGATACGGGCAAAGAATTTCCATTTAAGGTCATAGCTGCTTATGTAGAGGGGCAGCCATATGTCTATGGAGATTTGACATCTAAGGGAGACGGTGCCTTTGTTGTAACTTTGTCAGACGTATCTGTCAGCAGAGCACTGGAGAATGGAACAGCAACGGTGCTGCTACGTTGAAATAGCCTAACCATCCCTTCTTGCGGTCGCAGTCGCTAACGTGGCTGCTCCGCTGAAGGCTGTGTAGTGGTCAAGAAAAACTGGCCACCAATTTATATTTAATCCAGTATTTTTCCTCTGCCAGGTTCGGACTCATACTGTAGTGGCTAACCAATATTGGCCGCGGTGTTAGATCGTATAAGAACAGAGATCCGTTCAGCAGAATCAAAGCAACCAAATTCGACAAGTACGATTCGATAGTTTTGTCACGACTTCTGTGCAGGGTTCGAGTTTCGTATGCATTCCCACGCAGGAGCGTGGGAACGAGTAATCGTCGCCAATGATACCACTGACGTTAAAGTACGCGTAGGTCGGCATAAGCGCCTTCTCGATCGCGCAAGCTGGGTGTGATTTCCGCCGCGCGCCATCCGACATCGTGGATAAAATTGGCGCCAAACGTGACAGGCGCCCAGGTGGCATAATGCATCATAGTTGACATCTTGCCGGGGCTTGTGTCACCTACGCCAATGGCACCATCGATGTATAAATTTTGTCATTGTAATGGCCCACTAACATTGGCCACGGTGTTAGATCGTGTAAGAACAAGGACCCGTTCAGCAGAATCAGAGTAACCAAACTCGACAAGTTCGGCTTGAAGATTTTGTAACGATTTCAGTTCATGGTTCAAGTCTCGTATGCATTCCCACGCAGGAGCGTGGGAACGAGTAATCGTCGCCAATGATACCACTGACGTTAAAGTACGCGTAGGTCGGCATAAGCGCCTTCTCGATCGCGCAAGCTGGGTGTGATTTCCGCCGCGCGCCATCCGACATCGTGGATAAAATTGGCGCCAAACGTGACAGGCGCCCAGGTGGCATAATGCAT
>NZ_MUET01000136.1:0-2264 GCF_001995685.1 Salinivibrio sp. IB282
ACGTGGTGGTATCAACGCAAGGAAGAGGAGAGCAATACGGGGAAGCTTCTCTACCCTTTGAGCAGTTTTTATCTCGACTATATTTGTACCATGATGACACAATTCAGGTCGGTATAAAGCGCCCACTGCCCAGCGACGCTCTCAATGAAATCAAGCGTATGGCAGTTGAGAGTTGGGCTAAAGATCGAATAGATAAAGCCCAAATGCCGTTATGAATGACTAAGCATCAACCTGTTCCGTGTCCTCAGCGTCCCTGAACAGGTGTTGATTATTTATCCTCTTAGGCCTTTAAGTGTTACAGGTTTATCCCCACCTATTCCCTATCATCGATAAAAATGAGGCTAAAAAACCATGGATGCGCCACATTCACCACTTAAAACACCGCCTCAGATCACCAACGCTGAGGGAAATACGCGCCGCGTAGGCGTTGAGATAGAGCTCAGTGGCCTAGAGCTGGATACCATCACCCAACTAGTGGCTGATTTTTTCTCTCTGAGCGTTAAACGTGGTGGTCGATATGACCGCCGCTTAAACGGGGACAAAGCCGGGGATTGGGTCATCGAGCTCGACTATGCCAAGCTCAAACGGTTAGGGCAAAGCGATCGTAGCGAAAACACAGTCACCAATCGACTGGATCAATCGGCTGAAGACTTATTGGCATGGGCGGCAAAAGCCTTTGTTCCCGTAGAAATCGTCGGCCCGCCTCTCCCTCTTGACCGCCTACAAGAGGTGGACCAACTCATTTTGCATCTACGCCAGCAAGGCGCCGAAGGGACCGAAGACAGCCCGGTTTATGCGTTTGGCATGCAGCTCAATCCAGAGMTGCCTGATTTAACCGCTAAGACGATTTGTGCGCACTTAAAAGCATTTTTATGTTTGTATGACTGGCTTTTAAAACGCGCCGATATTGATCTCTCGCGGCGCTTGACCAACTATGTCGACCCTTTCCCGAAAGCGTATGTCGAGCGCGTACTGGCTGATGATTACTGGCCGGATCTGAATATCCTGATCGATGACTACCTTGCCGACAATCCCACACGAAATCGTGCATTAGACATGTTGCCCTTATTCACTCACCTTGATGCTGAGAAAGYGAATAAAGTCATCAATGATGGGCTCACACAGGCGCGGCCCACATTTCATTATCGGTTGCCGGACAGCAAAGTCAGTCGGACTGATTGGGGCATTCACGAAGCATGGAACGATTGGGTGGAAGTGGAAAAACTCGCCGCCGACCCTGCGCGACTCAAGGCGTGTTGCAAGGCCTATTTGGGGTATATCAATGACCCATTGGCACGTATCGTGAATAACTGGGCGGAAAAGGTGCACAATGTATGGATAAACCCGTCATCGCAATAACCGGCCCCAACAAAGGCGCAAGGCTGCCACGTTTTTTTGTTGCCGCGGCCGTCAAACTCTATGGTGGCAAGCCGTTACAACTACACCCCGGTACCGCGCTGGACCCAGACGCCTATCATGGCGTAGTGATTACCGGCGGGCACGATGTCGAGCCTGTGCTGTACGCCGCCGAGCCCGAAGTGAAACCCAACTACGATTCTGAACGCGATGCCCTAGAGAGYGCAGTAATCAAAAGCGCGCTAGCAAGCCCAAAGCCCTTGCTAGGGATTTGCCGTGGCGCGCAGCTTCTTAATATTTGCTTAGGCGGCACCTTGCACCAAAGCTTGCGCGAGCAACGCAAAAAAACCTCTCATCGCTGGACAGTGTTCCCGATGAAAACCTTGTGTATATCGCGTGAAGTCAACGGCCATATCCAGCAACGGTTGGGGCAAGGCAGACGCAAAATAAACAGCCTGCACAACCAAGCAATTAACGCGTTAGGCGAGGATTTAACGGTAAGCGCACGTGATTTAGATGGTATTGTACAAGCCATTGAATCACCCAACCGCCCCTATACACTGGGCGTACAGTGGCATCCGGAATTTTTGCTTTATCTTGGCTGTCAGCGTGCGCTGTTTAAGGGATTAGTTGAGCATGCAACGCGCTTCCAGCAGCGACAAGCGGCCTCTCAGTAAACATGTCTGTTAGTTGGTGAGAAACAAAAACGCCGAGGCACATTCGCTCGGCGTTATCGGGCAGAGGTTAACGCTTTGACCGCGCGTTCAGTCGCTTCTCTATCTGACGTTTTTCCCACTTATCACCAAAGAGATCGACAATGCCCAGAGCACTGACACCGTGGCTGACTACTGCAATCCCCCATCCCAATGCGACCCACCAAGCCCAGTAATAGTCTGGAGTGGTTAGCC
>NZ_MUET01000137.1:0-2227 GCF_001995685.1 Salinivibrio sp. IB282
TATTAATAGTTCTTTAAATTGTATATTAATAGTTCTTTAAATTGTAAAGATTCTAGTCGACATTATTATCGTTCAACCATATCTAACTTAAAATTAATTGCAGGTTATATTGATTACTTGGTTATTGACTCGGATTTAGAAAAATGGAATGAAACTAAATTGAATCATATAGCAGAAGAGAAAGATATTTTTCGATTAATTGCGAAGGATGGTGGAGGTTATAGTGAAAATATTATAAGTTCTATCGAGTTAAAGTTTGGACGCTTATAACAATTGCATCAACACGATTTGCTACACTCGGCATTGTCAATTTGCTTTTAGTTTCACTGATTAAGGCAATAAAATTCAGCTTAGTTTGCTTAGTAGCAAACGTGTTATGCAGGCGTTAGATTTCTTGGGAGACGAAGTGGATTACGCAAACCGTGAATGGCGGTATTCATACCGTCGGCTCTTTGATATCTGCCCTGAGAAGAAACTTTTCAAGGTGGTAAGCCAAGTCCTGACACAATACTCGGGTTTGACGAAGGCGTGGGATGTCGAGGCAAACTCTACATGGGTTTGTCGTACATATCTTGCGACAAAGATGATTCTGAACGCTACCGTTCTAACCAATGCGCTCGAACACAGTGAGGAAACAGGCCTTAGGATTGCTAATCCTTACTACGAATACTATGCAGCGTTATCGTTGTTGCGAGCGGTTGTATACACATTGCCCACTGCTGAATGGTCTGATGGTGAACTTATTTCTATCTCTCATTCACGGGCTATCAATTTGGCTTTTGATTGGCTTGGAAAGTTTGATCAAGAGACGGCTAAGCGCCTAAAAGCACTTACACAGCAATTAAAAGCCCAGCGAGAGGTGATCTCATATCGTGCGCCAGCCAGTGGAGATTCGATTCTTGACGTCGAGTATGATCTTTATGAGCTGCTGATTATGCTTTCAGAGTTGGCGCAGTTCAATTCCGAGCTACTTGAACAATCAATTACCAAGAATGCCGACCCATCATCGTTTGTGGTCAAATCAGAGTACATTTCCCAGCTATCGGGATTTGAAATTAAAGGGTTCGCCTTTCACGATTCCGAAGATGCCTATCGACTTGGTTATCTAAAGCGGAAAATGCTACGACCCTTCAACTTGGCGGAAACGATGACCGAAGGCCAAACCGAGGACTTCATTGGCGCGTGGGACGCCGATGAGGAAGGGAAGTTCACGAATGGTAGTCCGTGTGATTGGCAGCAGATCTTTGATGTGCCGTAAGAAATCTAACCAGGCCAAGCACAGCGACAGCTTTTACGTTGCGGCTTCGCCTACACTTCAAAGCTGCGCGTGTTGGCGGCGTTAACTTTTGCAGGTATGTCTATGCTCGACTCGGAAGTACAAGAACTGGCAGACAGGGTTGCTAGTATGCTTCTTTCGTACGCGGCCCACGGCTTAGCAACCTCATCGATAAGTGGAATGGGGGAAATCAGTTTGAGGGATGGGTTGGTGGCAGCTGCTGCAGCCTCAGGGGCGAATCAAAGCCGATCTTGGATCATTAAACGGGAGGTTCAGCCTCAAGGTTGGTTAGACTCAGCGGTAGACCTGTATATCAAGTCGAAAACCAGCCATGGAAATATCCGGGAGGTTGGGGGAGTAGAGTTAAAATGGTGGCGGCGTGACGACGCCGGTAATGCTTCTAATCGTCGGCGCGACCTCGTGAAAGATTTTATTAGGGCGGCATCGCTATTTTCGCAGGTAAATGATTTCGCGATCGTAGCATTATTATCGACAGATGTTTCATGGTCGAAAACCACGAGCACGCAGGGGTCGGATGCGCAAGTTATGTCGTTACTAAGCGGTAGTGGGTCGCAGCGCTGGAACATCAAGAAAATGAGTTCATGTAAGGCGATCCAAGGTTCAGTGCGCTACTTAAAGGGGAAGATAGAAATTCCGAATGCGTTCCACTCCAAATTAAGAAGCGAGTACTCGTTGTCGTTTTCATCTGGGCACTTGGCTTTCGCCCGAGTATGGACGGTGAAAAGAGTTCCGAATAGCCGGATTATCCCAGAAGAGTAAGCGGTTAATAAACCGGTGAACGCCTACTCGACATCACTGAGATCCACACACCATGGCATCAGATCTGACATATCGTCCGATGGCGACCGCTTGGGTAATTCAGCGAACAGGTGCCGGAAGTAATAATAGGGATTGATGTCATTGGCACGGCATGTCATCACCAAGCTATAC
>NZ_MUET01000138.1:0-2218 GCF_001995685.1 Salinivibrio sp. IB282
GAGCAAAAGCGAGTGCTAATCTGTATAGCTTGGTGATGACATGCCGTGCCAATGACATCAATCCCTATTATTACTTCCGGCACCTGTTCGCTGAATTACCCAAGCGGTCGCCATCGGACGATATGTCAGATCTGATGCCATGGTGTGTGGATCTCAGTGATGTCGAGTAGGCGTTCACCGGTTTATTAACCGCTTACGCATTACCAAAGAGCGTTCTAAAAACAAAAAAGATCATATCGTACCGTTGAACGGATTGGCTTTTGAAATACTTCAGAAACAATACGAGCTTTCTGGTGGTGGACGATATGTTTTTCCAAACCCCAAAGATGCAGAAGAACCCATGAAGACTAGCTCCATTTGTCGTGCAGTGACTCGTTATCGTGATGCTGTGGGGTTCGATAAGTTTGTACCTAAAGATTTGCGTCGAACATGTAAAACTTTAATGGGAGCATGCCGAATCAGCAAAGAGGTTAGAGATCGTATTCAAAATCACGCCTTGCAAGATGTGAGTACACGTCACTATGATCGCTATGACTATTTTGACGATAAGTTAGGTGGGCTTGAAACCTGGGGCAGTAAATTGAAAGAGTTGATTGGGTATGTTCCACCAGCGTTGTCAGCTGTACCTTCCGCTGAAACGTTACCTTTTCCAGACATTAAAAGTACTCAGTCGCTAAGAGCTAATCTTAAATAAAGATTGTTGTTGAAAGTCCCACTGGGGCTTTCTGTTTATTTTGTTACTAACCTAGTTTTTGTCTAGATCATACAGGTGATCAATGATCACAGTGAGAAAGCCCTAACGGGCTTTCAGATGCCAAAGTTTGTTGCTGGCTAGCTCTTATAGGTAATAAGCTTTGTTAGTAAGTAACCCATTGGTTAAGCGGACAGAACCCTTGGGGTTAGAAATAAATGTGGTCCTACCGTCAGCAATGACTTTCTCTACAGCATCATGTTGATGTCCTGCCACCCAATACCTAGCTCTTGAGATCAACTCATTACTTAGCCCTGCATGGTAGTAAGGAGCATAAACACTGTTGGCATTTTCTTCTACGGCGAAAGCTTCTTTGGAAGGAAGATGATGTGAAACAACAAGATCCACTTTTTCTGGGAAATCATTAACGAACGCTTTGTGCTGCTCTTCAATCATTTGATGGCTTATGTACTTTGTATCATTCATCAGTTCTGAGTACGCATCAATCAGTGCAGACGAGTATGTGTGAATAGGAAACCAAAGAGTTCCCCCATAAATGCTATATCCATTTAAATCTATTGACTCATTATTCAAAAAGAACAGGTTTTCAGTTGTATCACTATGAGCCTTAAGCTTGGCTATTACGGAACCCCTAGAATCTTTGAGAACGTCAGAGTTAGCACTAGATTTGCACCCAACGGACGTACTTCTATGGCGGTAGGATTTACTCTTATTGCTATACCATTCATGGTTTCCTGCAATCATTATCACAGTCTTAAAGTGGCGGCAAAGTACATTCTTCACATACGCCATGCCTGAGAGGCCGTTCGCTGTGTCACCTGCAACGACTAAAGTGGCTTCGTTATCGAAGCTATACCAGAAATCACGGCGTATTCCGTGAATGTCGAGATGCAGATCGGAAACAACGTAAAACTTCAAACTATCATGACCTTAAAGTTGATTGACTGCTCCATGGTACAGGGTTTTTTAGATTATAGAAGTGAGCACATACGCTAAGTGCTTTAACATCAGTAGCTTAAAGTGAAACTTCCATGGAAGACAATGATTGGACGCTTTGTTTGATTTTTCGGCACTAAGATTTAGACACTAACTTTTAGTGTCTAAATCTTAGTGGTTTATAACCATCTGAAATAAATTGTTTTTATTGTAAAAAATAAGATTTTTTGCTGAGGAAACTTCTCAGGGGCTGGCGAGAGTGTAATTGTGCTACAACCGTGCTTTACGGCAGGCATTTTTATGGGTGAGGCTGACATGAAGAACGAGGCCAAGGCTACAAGAAGTGATAACGAGCAAGCCGAATCAAAGGATAGTGAGGAAGTTACGCTAAATGAACCTCTTGACTTGCTTGATCACGCTATCTCTACCAATACTGATAAGCTAGTTGAAGTAACTGAAGCCTTCAAAATAGAACTGGAAGAGATCATCGATGACTATCAAGTTGGCCTAGACGGGAAGTATTAAGAACAATCACCATTCGAGTCTGCACAGCATGAAGCTGTGCTACCC
>NZ_MUET01000139.1:0-2142 GCF_001995685.1 Salinivibrio sp. IB282
ATCATCAATCCGTTGCGTTTAGTGATGGAGCAGTCTTCTGCGATTGCCAAAGGTGATTTGAGCTATCAATTGGATCGCGGCCAGATTGGTAATGAYGAAATGGGTCAATTGGCAGATTCGAGCATCGCCATGCAAGATAGTTTGCGCACCCTGATTGAAGAAGTGATTGCCGCGGTAACCCAATTGAGCAGTGCAGTCGAAGAGGTCAGTGCCGTATCGAGCCAAACCTCAAGCGGGATGCAAAGTCAGCAACATGAAGTATCACAAGTGGCGACCGCGATGGCACAAATGAAGGCAACCGTTGCCGACGTGGCGCAGAATACCGAAAGCTCATCCACCGCCGCCAACGAAGCGAGWGARCARTCMCGTATGGGSGCSMAAGAYATTGATGGSATGGTRGCMTCGATTCGYAAAGTRGCAGARGACATGCGTCAAACSGGCRATACCGTGAGTGAGCTCGATCAGCAGTCGAAACAAATCAACATGGTGGTGGATGTKATTCGTGATATTGCCGAGCAAACCAAYTTACTGGCGTTGAACGCGGCGATTGAAGCAGCGCGTGCCGGTGAATCGGGCCGCGGCTTTGCGGTGGTGGCCGATGAAGTGCGTACCTTAGCGGGCCGTACCCAAGACTCAACGGGCGAAATTACCACCATCATCGAAAAGCTGCAGCAATACGCCACGCAAGCACGTAATGCCACCACGCAAAGCTCGGAAAGCATTGAGCAATGCGTAGAGCGGGGCGACCAGGCTCAACAGCTGGTGCGTGGGATTGAAACCTCGGTTGAAAATATCGCTGATATGGGCATGCAAATTGCCAGTGCCTGTGGCGAGCAAGACTCGGTGGCGGATGAACTAAGCCGTAACATTGAGCGCATCAATGATTCGTCACAAGAAGTTGCTGGGGGGGCCGATCAAACCGCACAAGCCTGTAACGAGCTCAGCCAGTTGGCGCAATCACTGCAAACGACCATGCAGCGCTTCCGTCTAACCAAATAGGTCGTACCGCCAATAGATGAAAACAAAATCCCGCTGATTCAGCGGGATTTTTTGTGTTCGGTATAATATTTGACCGTTTTTGAATAAAGCCAATAATGACAGTTGATAGTACTGCATTAGGACGACATGAGATAGTTAAATCATTGTTAAATATAGAAATGTCCGCAAAATAAGCCAGTGCTGTATGACATACTTTTTGCAAAAATAATGAGTCTTTCGTCACACTTTGATTATTTTTTGTGCTAATATCCGCGCCGCTGTGTAGGACAGACACGCAAGCCCGCCTCAACATGGATGTCCAGGCATTAACACGCTAATCACTAATTTGTTGAGGACTCGCTTTTCCATGTTGAAAAATCTATCTATTGGTAAAAAGTTTACTGCGGCTTTTTCCCTCATTGCTATCGCTGTGGTGATCTTTGGGTTTTACATTTTTACCCAAGTCAGCGGTATGCGCGATGATATGCTGAACTTTACTGACGACACCCTGCCTGCTGTACTTGAGATTGAGCGGCTTAATGAAGAAATCTTGCGTATCCGTAAAGATCAGTATGCGGCGCTTACCTTTAGCGATCCGGCAAAACGACGCGAAGTCTTGGGTGATGTCTATGTCATGAAGCGCGATTATAGCCGTGCTCTCGACGCCTACCAAGAAAGCCTTTGGTATGATGATGAAAAAGCCATTTTCAGTCGTATCCAAAGCCATTGGGATAAGTACAACCAAGAACTCAGTGCTTTTCCTGACCGTGTTAAAGACGGGCAATTGACCGCGGCACAACAAATTTTATCTAAGTCATTTGGCACCTTCGGCAAGTTAGATAAAGCGCTTAAAGAAATGTCTGAGCTGACCCAAGGTTTTATTGACTCAAACCGCACCTCCATGCTGAATCAAGTGTCGACGGTGAGCATGACCATTGTCGGGGTACTGCTTGCGGTGATCGCCTTTATGATTGTGGTGGCAGTGGTGTTTACTCGTGCGATCATCAATCCGTTGCGTTTAGTGATGGAGCAGTCTTCTGCGATTGCCAAAGGTGATTTGAGCTATCAATTGGATCGCGGCCAGATTGGTAATGATGAAATGGGTCAATTGGCAGATTCGAGCATCGCCATGCAAGATAGTTTGCGCACCCTGATTGAAGAAGT
>NZ_MUET01000014.1:0-54160 GCF_001995685.1 Salinivibrio sp. IB282
ACCCTAGGGTACCAATTGCGATATGTGTGAGTCTGAGCGCAACCCCTTCATTTGAGACTGCCATGTATTACTGTTAAGCGCTTAGCGTTAGTTCACTGTTGTAGATTAGATTGATACAGACATAAAAAAAGCGCCTCGCGGCGCTTTTAGTGGTTTAGGCCATCCCTTGGATGACCACAAATTTTTCTAGGAGCTGATCCTCGGTCTCGGCATTATCGGGATCGGTGATAATGCATTTGGAGATCGGGCAGACCGACTGGCACGTTGGTTTTTCGTAATGGCCTTTACACTCGGTGCATAAATCAGGCTCGATCTCAAAGATCTCAGAACCCATCGAGATGGCCCCGTTGGGACACTCGGGCTCACACATGTCGCAGTTTATACATTTATCGGTGATGAGTAGTGCCATATCACTTACCCGATGGGTTACGTGTATCTTGTCCTGATTGTAGGTTACGCATCAGTAGCGCGTACTCTAGATCCATATCTTCTGGCACAGGAATAAATACGAAATGACCGCTGCCTTTGGCATCTGTGATGGTTTCTGACTTACGATTTTCCATCGCTTCTAAGGTGAAATGAACATTGCCGCGTGGTGTCATCAGCTCAAGGCTGTCACCGAGCATAAATTTGTTTTTCACTTCCACTTCAGCCAGATCGCCACGGCGCTTGCCAGTAAACTCGCCGACAAATTGCTGTTGGTCAGAAACCGAATAGCCATAGTCATAGTTTTGGTAGCTATCGTGGGTGTGTCGACGTAAAAAGCCTTCGGTGTAGCCCCGGTGTGCAAGGTTCTCGAGGGTGTTCATCAGGCTCTCATCGAATGGTTTACCGGCCACGGCATCATCAATTGCTTGGCGATACACCTGTGCGGTGCGTGCGCAGTAATAGAAAGACTTAGTGCGGCCTTCGATCTTTAGCGAGTGTACGCCCATTTGGGTCAAGCGCTCAACGTGCTGAATGGCGCGTAAGTCTTTTGAGTTCATGATGTAGGTGCCGTGCTCATCTTCATAAGCGGCCATCAACTCACCCGGACGTCCGCCCTCTTCGAGCAATACCAAATCATCAACCGGCTCGCCTTTACCCAGGGTTGGGGTCACTTCTTGAACTTGTACGACTTGGCCTGCGTCGTCTTCTTTGCCTTTATGAACTTTGTAGTCCCAACGGCAGGCATTGGTGCAGGTACCTTGGTTTGGATCGCGCTTATTAATATAGCCTGATAGCAAACAACGACCAGAATACGCCATGCATAGCGCGCCGTGAACAAACACCTCAAGCTCCATTTCAGGGCAGTGTTGGCGGATATCTTCGATCTCTTCCAGTGCTAGTTCACGCGATAAGATCACACGCTCAATCCCTTGCTGCTGCCAAAATTTGACGGTCGCCCAGTTAATCGCATTGGCTTGCACGGAAAGGTGGATTGCCATATCAGGGAAGTGCTCACGCACCATCATAATCAAGCCAGGATCCGACATGATCAGCGCATCAGGGCCCATATCGATAATCGGCTTGAGATCGCGAATAAAGGTTTTGAGCTTGGCGTTGTGCGGCTGAATATTACAAACCACGTAGAATTTCTTACCCTGTGCGTGGGCTTCATCGATGCCGATTTTCAGGTTCTCGTGGTTGAATTCATTGTTGCGCACACGCAGGCTGTAGCGTGGCTGACCGGCATACACGGCGTCGGCCCCGTAGGCGAACGCATAGCGCATATTCTTTAGGCTACCGGCGGGAGAGAGTAATTCTGGCGTAAACATAATTCCAAGCTTGAGTCTGAGTATAAGTCAGGCACCTTCACGTTGAAGGTGAGTGTGGGCGCCATTTTACTGTGACATTGCCCACACTACCAGCCGAATTTACCTAATCTTTGTAGGGATTAGTTAGTCGGTTTTTAAACCGCCTAAAGCCGTGAATAAGCCTTCTAATAACGTGTCGAGCTCGCCGCACATCAGCGATAAGTCAGCATCAAGGCGGGCGGCAACATCTTCTCGGTCGATGTCAGCGTTTTGATCGCGGATCTCTTCAGAAAATTTCAGGCGCTTCAGGCTCAAATCATCGCCTAATATGAAGTCGATTTGCTCTTRCCAGTCCATGGATAACTTGGTGACTTGTTTGTCTGCCTCTAGGTGCGCCTGAATTTCGTCACTGGTGAGATCTTGCTGTTTGCATTTAATCACCCCACCTTCTTCGAGTAGCGCTTTCAGTTCTGCCTCATCACCGAGGTGAAAGCCTTGCGGCGCTTGGCCTTGCTTCACCCATTCGGTCATCGCGTGCTCTGCTGGGATCTCGGTTTCAACCGGCACGACAGGTAAGCTGCCGATAGATTTTCGTAATAGCGCGAGCAACTCTTCGCCTTTTTTGATGCTGGCTGCATCAACTAATACCAGGCCTTTATCGGCCATGAGCAAGGCACACATTTGGCTTTGGCGCGTGAAGGCACGTGGCAAGAGCTCCATGACCACATCGTCTTTTAGGCTATCTTTCTCGCGCTTTTTCAGGCGTTGCCCTTGGGCTTGCTCCATGGCGTCGACTTTCTCTTCCAAGGCGTCTTTGATCACCGACGCGGGGAGCAACTTTTCTTCTTTGCGAGCGCGGATCAGGATATTGTTACCGCTGACATGCGTAAGCATATCGCCGTGCTTACCCAGCGCATTGTCCCAACCAAACTTTTGCATGTCCTGGCTGCCACACGGGGTAAAACCGAACTCTTTCAGCTGGCTTTCCAATTGGGTTGGATCGAGAGGAATATCACGGGTAAGACGATAGACGAGTAAATTCTTAAACCAAATCATGGCGAGGCTTTATCCATCCTGTTGTGAGAAAGGCAACATGGTATTGCATTCACTCTCGAATGTCGCTGCAATTAGCGTAGAATTTAACCCTGCTCGCGACTTCAGCGAGACAAACTTGCCCAACTTCCTCAACGAATGGATTACCTCAGTTGTGTTAAAAATCATTCATACCTCCGATTGGCATCTTGGTCATCAGCTGCATGGTTATGATCGCCAATATGAACATCAAGCTTTTCTCGATTGGCTTAAGCAATGTCTCATTGATGAGCAAGCCGATGCCTTATTGGTGGCGGGAGATGTGTTTGACAGTGCTAACCCACCCGCCAGTGCTTGGCGGATGCTGTATCGATTTTTAGCTGACATTGCCAAAGCACTGCCAGACTTAAATGTAGTGATCACTGGCGGGAATCATGACTCACCTAGCAAACTCGACGCCCCACACGAGCTACTCAAAGCCTTTGATTTACACTTAATTGGCGCCATCGCGAGAGATGGAGATGGCGATTTAGATACTGAACGTATGCGCGTGCCAATTACCGATAAGTCAGGCGAGGTCGCGGCTTGGGTATTGGCAGTACCTTTTTTGCGAAGTGGTGATTTACGTACAGAAGGGCTCGATGAAAAGGACGATCGGCTTATTGAGGGAGTGCGAGCTATTTATCAGCAAACGGAGCAAGCGGGGCGTGAGAATGCGCGCGCTGATCAGGCATTGATAGCAATGGGCCATGTGTATATGGCCAGTGGCGAGTTATCAGAGATGTCAGAGCGACGCATTCTGGGGGGGAATCAGCATGCGCTGCCGGCAGATATTTTCAGTGAGGATATTGCTTATGTCGCACTCGGGCATTTGCACTTAGCCCAGCAAGTGGCGAAACAATCCCGGATCCGTTACTGCGGCTCACCGATTCCACTATCGTTATCAGAGCGACATTATCGGCACCAAGTATTAGCCGTGACCCTTGAAGACAACCAGCTACAAAGTGTGGTGCCACATTATGTACCGCGTGCGGTAGATTTATGGAGAGTGCCGGAACAGCCCGCACCGCTGGAGACGGTACTCGACGCCTTGGCGGGGCTCACGCTTGAGCCTTTACCGCTGTCGCAGCAGCCTTTGCTTGATGTCCCTGTTTTATTGGATAAACCCCAGCCGATGTTAAGAGAAAAGATCTTAGCCGCGCTAGAGAGTAAACCCGTACGGCTTGCGAAAATTACCCCTCATTATCGAGAACAACCACAAACAGGTGGCTTTCGGCAACAACGGTTATCTGAGGTTGAGCCTTATCAGGTACTGCGTCATGGCTGGCAGCAAAAGTATCAAGGTGAACCGGATACGGCGTTATCAGCAACGTTTTCTCAGTTATTGGCGCAACTGGAACAGGACGAGGATCAATAAACGATGAAAATCCTGGCATTACGTGGCGAGAATTTGGCCAGCATTCAACATCCGTTTGCATTGGACTTCTCACAAGGACCACTGGGTGACAGTGGCTTGTTTGCGATCACAGGCAAAACAGGCGCGGGAAAGTCGACGCTTTTGGATGCGATTTGCTTGGCGCTTTACGACAAGATCCCACGCTTTCAGTCCAATAAAAAGCATGATGCGGATATTGGCTTGGGTGACCCGGCCACTCGGGTTAAAGCCAATGATGTGCGTAGTATCTTATCGCGTGGCAAAGGTGAGGGATACGCAGAGGTTGATTTTGTCGCCTATGACGGCAGCCGTTGGTGCGCACATTGGTCGGTACGCCGGGCGCGGGGCAAGGCGGATGGCCGCATACAGGCGAGTGAACATTGGCTGGAAAACCTCGCCACAGGTCAGCGTATTGCCGGGAAAAAGCAAGAAGTCCTTAGCGAAATAGAGCGTCTCGTTGGTCTCAGTTATGAACAGTTCCGCCGTGCGGTAATGTTGCCACAAGGGGATTTTGCCGCTTTCTTAAAAGCGTCTGCCGATGATAGAGCGGCCTTACTTGAACGGATGACAGGCACTGAGATATACAGCCGGCTGTCGCAAATGGCCCACGAGCGGGCCCGCGATGAAAAGCAAGCACTGGATCAACTGACCCAACAGTTGGGCGATATTCAGTTACTCACGGATGATGAAGAACAGCAACTGCATCAAGAGCAGGCGCAATGCCAGCAGCACATTCACGATTTACAAACTCAGCTGAGAAAACTCAATGACTACCGCCAACAACACACGCACCTTGCCCAAGCGCAGCAGGGTGTCGAGACGGCTCAGCAGGCGCTCGATGAAGCGAGTGAAGCGCGAGAAGGCATTGCCGCGCGGCGAGAGGCGTTGGATGAGATAGAGCGAGTGCAAGTGGCGCGCGATGACTGGCAAGCGGTGCAGACTACCCAATGGCAACGCCAAGCGCTCACACTCGAAAGCCATCAACTTGCACGCGAAGAGCGCGAGATTGCGCAAGCATATGAACAAGAGGCCGAACGCTGGCGCGCCGCCAACCGAGCATTGGCTGAGGCCGAGCAATATTGGGCGGATATTGAGCCTAAAGTGCGTGAGGCGCAGCAAATCGATACGCAATTGTCCGGCATTGAGCGGCAAATGCACGATCAAAACGTGGCGTTGAATGAGCAGCAGCAAAAGTATCGTCATGCTCACCAGTCACTCGTCCATGCGCGCGAACAAGCCGAGCAACAGCAACGTCGCGAGACGGCGTTAGAACAAGAAATCGCGCAATATGGTGACTTCTCGCATGTGGCGGAGCACTATCAGCCGGTGTTCGATAACCTGCGCCAGTACCTCGATTGCCAAGATACTCTCTCGGCGCTGCAAGAAGAGTATCAAGCCCGTTATCATCAGCAGCAACATTGGCAGCCGCAACGTGACAAGTTGGACAAAGACATTGCCCAAGTGGATGACAGTAGTGCGCAGCTGAAAGCCAAGCGACAAGCGCTGGATCCTGAGGCGCTGCAGGCAAATCAAGACGCAGATCAGGCGCGGTATAGCAAATTGCACACTCAAAAGCAGCAGCAAGACGCGGTGCTCAATGAGGGGAAAAACTGGCAGTATTGGCAAGAGCGCTGTCAGCATAATCAAGCGGAGCTGGAAAAACACCAAGCATTGTTTGCGGACAGCCAAGCGCATTTAGCCCACTTGAAAGAGACACTAACCCGCGAGCAGGCTCAGGTGGAGGAGGCTCAGAATAGCCTTCAACAAGCGATGGCGGTGGTCGAGCTTGATGATCTTCGCCAAACCTTACACGAGGGGGATCCTTGTCCGCTCTGTGGGGCTACCGAACATCCTTATCTGCACCATGCCCCCGCGATTGAAGGCATGATCGCCCAGCAGCAAGCGCGTGTAGACGCCTTGCAAGCCTCGTATAACCAGCACAATGCCGAATACTATTATTGGCAGAAACAGCACCAGCAAAGCCAGCACGCGTGCGCCGAGCTGAGAGAACAGGGGGCTGTTTGGCAGGCTGAGCGACAGCAATGCGAACGCGAGGTGTCTGCCGCGATCGCTGAGCTGGATGAAGCCATCGACTTATCACGTCCACTCAGTGACATCCTCGGCGAGATTGACGCACAGGCGCAACAAACCTATGCCGAGTATCAAACCTGTTATCAAGCGATGACGGAGCGCCAACGACAGCTTGCGCACGTGCAACAAATGGATACGGCCATCGCGGAACTCCAACATGCACGTGAGCAGCGAGTGGCACGACGTCATCAACTTGATCAGTCACTGACTGAGTGTGAGACACGACTCAACGCGATTGATGAGCAATGGCAACAGCAACACGCGCAACTCACGCGCGTCAGCCAATCGTTGGATCAGCAGTTAGGTGCTGGGCAATGGCTGGCGAGCCTGCAACAGGTGGGGGCGGCGCATTATATCCGCCAGATGGAGCAAAAAATTCAGGCCTACCAGGCGCTGCAAGATGAAAAAGCGGCGCTTGCTGAGCACAAACAACAAAGAGAGACCGAACTGGCCACGCTCTCGCAGCAGTGTCAGAGCTTGTCGGAAGATATTCAAGCACGGCAAGCGCAATTGGTTGTGTTGGCGCAAGAGCATCAACAACAAAGTGTCGCGCGCCAAGCACTGATCCCGCAATCAGATTTAGAGGCGTTGGAGCGAGAATATAAAGCCGCCATCGACGGGCAGCGGGCGCAACGTAACCACGCTGAGCAGGCGTATACGCAGGCCAGTGAAAAGCGCGCGGGCGTACAGGCGCGTCAGCAAACTCTCGATACCCAGCAGCGTGAGGCGGACCAGCGCTACCGCGCAAGTGTTAGACGTTGGATCCAATGGCAGCCGGAGCTTGGTGTTCATCAGTATGATTTAATTACCGCACTTTCTTACAGTGAGGCATGGCGAGCTAATGAGCGACAGGCTATCAGCGACGTTGAGGCGCGTTATCAAGAAGCAAAAACACGCCTTGATGAGCGTCAGCAACAGCTTAGTCATTGTCAGCAGGCCATCGCTGATGCAAGTGCTTGGCTAGCGACGCAGCAACTCGCGGAGGATGAGGCATCACTTAGCGCGCAGCAAGCGAGTTGGCAACAAGCACTTGAAGAAAACGAGCAGCGGCTCTTCACCCTCCGCCATCAATTGACGGAGTCGGAAAAAGCCAAACAGCAAGCCGGCTCGCTGACCGAAAAAATCGAGGGACAGAGGCAGCAAACCGAGCAATGGTTGAAATTGGCCGACCTGATAGGCTCTGCCAGTGGCGCTAAATTCCGTAATCTTGCGCAGTCGTTAACCTTGTCCCAGCTGGTCGAGATTGCCAATGAGCACTTGGCGTCATTGTCACCACGTTATGCATTGCAAACGGTACCGGATAGCTTGCTGGCGCTACAAGTGGTCGATCATGATATGGGTGATGAGGTGCGTAGTGTCGAATCACTGTCTGGCGGAGAGAGCTTTTTAGTCTCGCTCTCGCTGGCGCTAGCACTGGCCTCTTTAGCGGCAGATACCCGCCAGCTTGGCTCATTGTTTATTGATGAGGGCTTCGGCACCCTAGATCCTGACAGCTTAGAAATGGCGCTCGCCTGCTTGGACACTCTGCAAGCGGATGGCCGACAAATTGGGGTGATTTCGCATGTGAATACGCTGGTTGAACGGATTGGTGCGCAAGTGCGCGTAGATAGCCAAGGTGGTGGCGCAAGCAAAGTCATGGTGACAGAGCAAGGTGTTGGCTAGGTCACAGCCTGTCGACACAAGGGGAAAATAGCTCGCGCTGGGTCACAAAAATGTCATAATAAATCCACATAATGGCGCCAGTTCAATGATAACACTAGGTAATTATCATGGTTAGACGGATTCTCGTTGTTGAAGACGAAGCCCCCATTCGCGAGATGCTTTGTTTTGTGCTTGAACAAAAAGGTTATCAAACGGTTGAGGCAGAAGACTACGATTCGGCACTGGCGCAAATATGCGAGCCTTACCCAGAAATGATCCTGATGGATTGGATGTTACCTGGTGGATCGGGGCTCAATCTTATTAAGCACTTAAAGCGGGAAGAGTTGACCCGACAGATTCCTGTGGTGATGCTGACCGCACGGGGCGAGGAAGAAGACAAAGTGCGAGGCCTGGAAGTAGGCGCAGATGACTACATCACCAAACCTTTCTCGCCGAAAGAGCTGGTGGCGCGATTAAAAGCGGTGATGCGCCGTGTATCGCCGACAACCTTGGATGATGTTATTGAAGTACAAGGGTTGAAACTTGACCCTGTCTCGCACCGAGTGACCGCCAATGATGAGCCGCTAGACATGGGGCCGACCGAGTTTAAGCTGTTGCACTTTTTCATGACCCATCAAGAGCGTGTATATAGCCGCGAGCAGCTACTCAATAACGTGTGGGGCACCAATGTCTATGTTGAAGATAGAACGGTCGATGTGCATATTCGTCGTTTGCGCAAAGTGCTAGAAGCCGGTGGGCACGCTAAATTGGTACAAACGGTACGCGGCGCTGGATACCGCTTTTCAACACGTAGTTAAATCCGGCCTACATCAGGTGTAGGCTGCATGGAGACGCAATGGTCGAACGACTGTCTTGGAAGAAGCTAGCCTGGGAGCTGGCTTTTTTTTATTTACCTTGGTTTATTATAGGCTGGCTGTTTGGTGGCCTACCTTGGCTATTGCTTGGCGCTACCGTTGCCATGCTGCTTTGGCACCTGCATCAGCAGGTCAAGCTGTCCGATTGGCTTTGGAAAGACAAAAGCCTGATGCCACCCTCTGGCACCGGCTCCTGGGAGCCTTTGTTTAATGGGATTTATCGCTTACAAAAGCGTAATCGTCGTCGCCGTAAGGAGCTGGCGAATCTGATTCGTCGCTTTCGCAACGGGGCAGAGTCTTTACCGGATGCGGTGGTGGTGTTTGAGCGTGACGGTGCCATTGTCTGGTGTAACAAATTAGCCCAAGAGCTGCTTGGCTTGCGTATGCCTGATGATAATGGTCAGCATATCAGTAATCTTATCCGCGCCCCTGAATTCGTCAGCTATATAGCTGATGCCAACTACGATGTGCCGCTTGAGATGCGCTCTCACCTCAATAGCGCGCGCACACTTGAGTTCCGGACCATGCCCTATGCGGAAGGCGAATATTTGATGGTGGTGCGTGATATCACTCAGTTGAAGCAACTGGAAGGGATGCGCCGCAACTTTTTCGCCAATGTTTCACATGAGCTACGCACGCCGATGACGGTGTTACGTGGCTACTTAGAAATGACGGAAGATCCAGAGATGGTCGTCGGTCCCATGTGGCCCAAAGCACATGGGGTGATGACCGAGCAATTGTCCCGGATGGAGTCACTGGTGGAACAGCTTTTGACCCTGTCTAAAATTGAAGCGGCGGCCAAGCCTGAGTTGGATCATCTTGTCGATGTGCCAGCCATGCTTGATGTGCTACAAAAAGAAGCCCAAGCTTTAAGTGGTGATAGTGAGCATGTACTCACGTTTGAAGTTGATACCAGCCTTAAAGTAAAAGGCAATGATGACCAATTACGCAGTGCGATTTCCAACCTAGTTTATAACGCAGTAAAGCATACTCCGCCCAAAGCTGGGATCACTGTGCGTTGGTATCGCGCAAGCAAAGGCCCACGCTTGGRAGTGCAGGACAGTGGCGAGGGTATCGCGCCGCAACATCTGGATCGGTTAACCGAGCGTTTTTATCGGGTAGATAAAGCGCGCTCCCGTGAAACGGGTGGCAGTGGCTTAGGGCTGGCGATTGTAAAACATGCGCTCAGTCATCACGATGCGGAATTAGATATTCAAAGTGAACTCGGGGTAGGGAGCACGTTCTCCTTTACCTTACCGGAGCGGTTAGCATGTTAAAGCGGTTTTTGGCCACAGCCTGCCTGCTATTGAGTGTGGCGAGCCTTAGTCATGCTGACACCCTGCCTGATTATCAACGTAGCAGTGGTATATCCGGTAACTTGAGCTCAGTGGGATCAGATACCCTAGCCAATATGATGGCCGCTTGGACGGAAGGGTTCAAACGGTTGCATCCCGGAGTGAATATACAGCTACAAACGCCAGGCTCTGCCTCCGCCGCCCCCGCGCTGGTGGAAGGGACAGCCCAACTTGGCCCCATGAGTCGTCCGATGCGGGTCAGTGAAGAAAATGCGTTTCAAGCACGTTTTGGCTATCCTCCTACCGCGGTCCCCGTTGCGGTGGATGCGATGGCCGTCTATGTCCACCAAGATAACCCTTTACGCGCCATCAGCTTTCAACAGCTGGATGCGGTATTTTCTCGCACGCTTTGGTGTGGCGCGAGTCAGCCGGTGGCAACCTGGGGGCAATTGGGCTTATCAGGCCGTTGGGCCAACCGAGATTTACAATTATTCGGCCGCAACTCGGTATCCGGTACCTATGGTTATTTTAAGCAAGCCGCGTTGTGCCGTGGGGATTTTCGTGCCGATGTGAATGAGCAGCCTGGCTCGGCGTCAGTGGTGCAGTCGGTGGCCTCTTCGCTGAATGCTATCGGGTATGCAGGAATTGGTCATCAGGCCTCTGGCGCGCGCATGTTGGCGATTTCACACCAGGGAAAAGCGGCGATAAAGCCCACCCCTTCAGCGATTCGAACGGGTGAGTACCCCCTTACCCGTTATTTATATTTGTACATCAATAAAGCCCCCAATCAGCCGCTGGCGCCCCTTGAATCGGCATTTATGCGTTATATTTTGTCGGCGCAAGGGCAGAAGGCGGTGAGCCAGCAAGGCTATATTCCCTTGCCGGCTCAAGCGGTGCGCGCGCAAAGACAAGCACTAGGGCTGGATGCATCGCTAAAAGACTAGCTGCGAGATAATCGGCTTGTGAGGGACTCGGCGTTGCGCAAGCGAACGCTTGGCGCGCGCTTAGTCACTAAAAGTCAGCGTCCAGTTTACGGATTGCCAGTATTGCTTTTCGGCTTCCAAATCCGCCGCGAGCAAGCGGTTTTCTTGCAACCACCCTGTCGGGAAGGTGAGCTGCCATGCCCCTTTCTTGTCGACACTGAGATCAATCTCTGGCAAGGCCTCGTCGTTACGCTGTGAATGCAACACACAGGCTAACCGTAGTGCGCAAATCAGCGTCTCGATGAGCTTAGGTTTAAACAAGGTAAACTTAGGCATCTCGTTGAGCTTTAGTGCCTTACGATGGAAGCGCGCGAGGGTGGCAAGCACGGTTTGCTGCTCTTGGTTAAACCCAGGTAAATTGGTATTGCGCAAAATATACGCAGAATGCTTGTGGTAGCCAGGATAACCAATGCTTAACCCCACTTCGTGCAGCAGCGCAGCCCAATTCAAAAGCCCGGCGAGCTCTGCTTTTTTGCTGCCCTTATCCGGCTCGGCTTGCGCATAAAAATACGCCGCTGTATGTTGCACGCGACGGGCGTGGCTCAGGTCGATGTTGTAGCGTGCTGCCATATCATCCGTCGTGCGACCACGGATATCGGTACGCTGAAAGCGGTCTTCCATTTCATAGAGCAACCCTTCACGTAATGCACCATCAGAGAAGCGCATCGATTCGATGGCAAGCGCATCAAATATCCCAGAAAGAATCGCGACGCCGGCGGCGAAAACCGGTTGGCGGTCAGCCGACAAGCCGGGCAAGTCGATACTGTCGCTGTTTTTAAATTTCAGCAGCTTTTCGATCAGGTTATCTAACCGCTTACGGGTGATAATCCCATCTTCATCACCGAGGCCGATAATCACTTCACGAATCGCTTTGATGGTGCCTGACGCACCGAGTGCCACTTGCCAGCTGGCTTGGCGGTATTGAGACGCTAAGCTTTCTAGCTTTTGTTGGGTAGCCAGCTGTGCGGCGGCAAATTGCTTAGGCGTAATGTTGCCTTTGGGGAAAAAGCGCTCGTTATAACTGACACAGCCAACCCGTTTACTGTTAACTAGTGCGGGCTCAAAGTTATCCCCGATCACTAATTCTGTACTGCCGCCCCCAATATCAATCACTAATTTTCGGCCAACGTTTTGCTGCGTATGGGAGACGCCCATATAAATAAGACGCGCTTCTTCCTCCCCAGAAATGATTTCAATCGGGTAGGGTAAAACCTGTCTCGCCCGTTCGATGAAGGTGTCGACATTGCGCGCTTGGCGCAAGGTGTGGGTAGCGGCGATACGGACATTTTCCATGTCGAGGCCGTTCAACCGCTCAGCAAACATGGCTAAGCACTCGACACCACGGCGGATCGCCTCATCACTGAGGCGATGTTGTTCATCCAGCCCGGCGGCCAGTCGCACACGTTGTTTATGACGACTCACTATCTGCAGTCCTTCGCCAACGACGCGCGCGACGACCATATGAAAACTGTTAGAGCCGAGATCAACCGCTGCGATTTCGCGAGGCTTATTTTTTGACTGGGGGTGTGTCATGTTGCAACTTTTCCGCGTTTTTGAGTTCTTGGCGCTCCACGTGTTTAAGGTAATCATAGATCTCGGTTTGCGAGCGGATCTTCTTTTTGTTACCGCGTTTTACGTAGGCGTTAGACATGGCTTTATCGATAACGCGGGCTTTCGCGCGATCGGAAAATTGAATTTCTAAGATCGCCATGATGCGATCTTTCAGTCTGGGATCGCGAATGGGTGCCCCAACCTCAATGCGGTTATCGATGTTGCGGGTCATCCAATCGGCAGACGAAATATACATATCACGTTCGCCGCCGTTTTCAAAGGCAAACACGCGGGGGTGCTCTAAGAAGCGGTCGACAATACTGATCGCTTTGATATTTTGACTGACTCCTTTAACCCCTGGCACCAGCGAGCACATGCCGCGCACAATAATGCGGATTTTCACCCCTTCATTGCTCGCTTTGTAAAGCAGGTTCACCAATCCTTTGTCGACCAGGTTGTTGACCTTGAGGGTAATACCAGCCTTACGCTTGGCCTGTGCATGTTCAATTTCACGTTCAATCAATTTATACATACGCCGCCGCGAGTTACGTGGCGAGACAATTAAGTGATTGAACTTAACAGGACGGTAGGGATTTTCAATAAAATCAAAGACTTTACGAATTTCTGATGTCAGCTGTTGATCCGCGGTAAATAAGGCAAAATCGGTATAAATACGCGCTGTTTTCTCATGAAAGTTGCCTGTGCCAATGTGACCATAATCGCGCAGCACCCCGTCTTCACGACGAGAAATCAAACACAGTTTCGAGTGAATTTTGAGCCCAGGGGTGCCAAACACTACTTTTACACCAGCATCCGTGAGCACCCGTGACCACTCGATGTTAGCCTCTTCGTCAAAGCGCGCCTGGAGTTCAACGACCACGGTGACACGCTTGCCATTGTTGGCGGCATCAATCATTGAGTTAATGATGCGGGAGTTTTTCGCTACGCGGTACACATTGATACGAATACTGCGCACCTTAGGGTCAAAGGAGGCCTGGCGCACCAGCTCGGTCATATGCCGGAAGGTATGGTAGGGATAATAAAGGAGAATATCGCGTTGGCGAACGGCCTCAAATGCGTTGTTTTGTAGTTGAAAATCTGCTGACTCGAATGGGGGCAGAGGCGGGTTTTCCAGGTATTTACGCCCCACATTCGGAAAGCCAATAAAATCGCGAAAGTTGTGATAACGCGCACCCGGTAAGACACTGTCGTAGTCGGAGATTTTTAATACCTGAATCAACTTGCTCACCATTTCTGGCGGCATATCGCGTTGATAAACAAACCGAACGGGCAGGGCGGTTAAACGCTGATCCAAGCTTTCTGACATATTCTCAAGCAGGCTGTGCTCCACTTCATTGGTCAGATCGTATTCTGCGTCACGGGTCATTTTCATCGCGTACGCTTCGACCGTGTCATAGTCGAAAAAGCCACTAAAAATTTGGTCTAAACACAAACGAATGATGTTATCGAGTAAAATGATGGTTTTACGCTGCCGTTTTCCTTTTGGCTCAGGGACTTTAACAAAGCGTTCTAGCTCATCAGTGGGGATCTCTATCAGCGCATACTTGGGCTCTTCCCCTTCTTTTTTCAGCTGAACGGCGAGGTAAGAATAGGCGTCTTTCAAAAAGCTTAAAACATCGACGTCTTTGTTAAGCATGATTGGCGTGATGTAAGGCAAAATATTGCTTCTAAAATAACGCCTTAGCCACTGGGCTTGATGGTCAGAGAGTTGACGTTCGTTGACTAAAAAAATGTGGCGGCGGGCCATTTCTAGCAAGATATCATTGTAAAGATGATCAAAGTCTTGGTTCAGCTTGACGACTTTCGCTTGAATCTTGCTCAACAACTCTTTGGCATGACTTTCTACTCCCCGCTCCTCATCAATGATGATGCGCCGTTTCACGTCGGCAAACCGTACTTGATAAAATTCGTCAAGGTTGGATGAAAAAATGCCTAAAAACCGGACTCGCTCAATAATCGGGACGCTTTTGTCTGCAGCTTCTTGCAAGACACGTTCATTAAAAGAAAGCCAGCTAAGTTCTTTGTCGACATGATAAGAGTCTAAAGTCATAACGCGTAAGAAAATCCTGTTCTACTGAATAAAATTGCTGTCAAAATCGACAATCAAGTCGTCTGACAGCGTTTCAAGGGCTTCATGCAATACGTTAATGTCCGCCGTTGGTGGGACAGTTAAATAAAAATCTGCGGTGAAAATTTGCCCGCCCGTATTGGCGGCACTTTGCGTTTGGGTGTTGAGTTTGTTGATGGTGACGCCATGAGCGGCGAGCAGTTGGCTGAGCGTTTGAACGATGCCACGCCTGTCGTTGCCTGTCACCGACAAGGTATGGGTGATCGGAGACGGCGAAGCGGGTGTCGCATCGGCGATCAGCAGCTGCAAGCCATCGAGCGCGCGTAACGAATGAACCAAGGCATCAGCGTACGTGTCTGATACCGAAATGTGAATGATACCGGCAAATTGCCCTGGTAGCTGACTGAGCCGACTGGCTTGCCAGTTGCCATGATGGCTGAACACTGTGTGTGATATCTGATCAACCAGGCCTGCGCGATCTGGGCCGACTAAGGTGATAACAAAGTGTTTCATGCGTGATCCTTACGGCGATTGTTCAGACAATTATTGAGGTCAGTCAAGGTGTTGTCTATGCTGCGAGAGGCTAAACTCACGAAAGTGTGCCCAATATCAACTTGGGCAAGCCTAAAGCCCGTTTGTTGCATATTTATTGCGTGGCAACCAAGTCACTAGGCGTGAATGACCGCGCGCGATACACTAAAGGAAAGCGCCGCAACGCGTTGATCCTTACGGGCTATGACAGGATACCGCTGTCACAAAATTGTCATTGTAATGACATACAATGCAGGGCTTGCTCAATAAAAAGAGGCACGAATGACCCACTCTTCACCATCATTAACGGATACCCGACCGGCGCGGCGGTTTAAAGATAAACTGACTCGCCAAACGGTACGTCTTGGTGGCGTGATGGTATTAGTGACCCTGCTGCTTCTTTTCTTCTACTTACTCACAGTGGTGGTACCGCTTTTTCACCAAGCGAGTGTCAGCTTGAGTGAGCGTTTTAGCGTAGCCACTCCCGGCGTGCCTCAATACATTGGCGCCGATACGCGCAATCAGTTGGCGTATGGCTTGGATGATCGAGGGGTGTTAACCGTAGTCAAGCGCCCGTCACGGTCTGGGACGCCCGCAGCCAGCGCCGTGCCACGCGCGCAAACGGTATTACAGCAGCCGTTATCCAGCATGGATAAGCCTGCGATAAGCCGCGTCGAAGCATCTACGCCGTTTTTGGCGGTAGAAAAGACACCAGGGCGCGTGGCTGTTTGGCAATTACGCTTTCGTACACAGTATCAAGCTGACGCTTCAGTGGTCCCTCAATTGTCCACTATGCCGGCCTTTGGTCGTGAGTTGATAGTGGACGCGAGCGCGCAGCCGCTTAACCAGCTTACTGTTGCGGTGCCGGATAGTTTACATGGTCAAACCATCCCGCCAGTGCTGGCTGCCGTTACCCAGGATAACCGCCTGGTCGTCTATCGGGGTACGCAAAAAAGCACGGTGCCCCTTTCACAAGCCGTTGACCATATTGCGTTATCAGGAGACGGACAGCGCTTGTTTGTCCATCAACAAAATCGCTTAGCGATTTGGCGCTTAAAGGGAAACGATCTAGCCTTGCGCGAAACGGTCAATCTCGACAATGTCGTCACCAGTCCGGTCACGAAAATGGCGATGCTAGCCGGGGGGCGCTCTTTGCTCCTTCAGCACCAAGACGGCACAGTGACACAATGGTTCGATGTGGTGAAAAATGGCGAGCCGTCGTTAACCGAAGTACGCGCGTTTTCGCCGGGAGAGGGCGTGGCGCGTCTTGCACCAGAGCGTCACCGCAAAAGCATGGCGACGGTGGATGAAACCGGACGACTCAGCCTAGTGCATGCCACCAGTAAAAAGGTGCGCCATTTCGATGCTCAGTTTACCGCGCTGCCTGATGCTTTGGCGTTTACGCCTCGCGCAAACGGGCTGATTGCTGTGGTTGACAGTCAATGGCAATGGTTGACTGTTGACAACCCTCACCCAGAGGTGAGTATTCACTCGCTATGGCAGAAAGTGTGGTATGAAGGGTATCCGTATCCCCAATATGTGTGGCAATCGACCTCTGCGGATGACAGCTTTGAAGCAAAACTGAGCGTGGTTCCGGTGATCTTTGGAACCTTAAAAGTCGCCTTGGTTTCTTTAATTTTCGCAGTGCCGATGGCGATAGGGGCAGCCATATACACGGCTTACTTTATGTCATCTGGCTTACGGCGTTGGGTGAAGCCGACGGTGGAAACAATTGAAGCGTTACCCACCGTCATTATCGGCTTTTTGGCCGGCTTGTGGCTGGCACCTTGGGTTGAATCGCACATTGCTAGCGTCTTCTTGCTGCTCTTGCTTATCCCTCTTGTTTTGCTTGGGCTAAGCGGGGTGTGGCGCATGATCCCAAGGTATGTGCGACGCCGCTTACCTGATAACGCACAAATTGTGGTCATCATTCCGGCCTTATTGCTGGTGGGCGTATTCGCCGCGTACCTGGGGCCATGGGTAGAGCAGCTGTGGTTAGGGGGGGATGCACGCCAATTTATCACATATGAGCTTGGCATCGGCTATGACCAGCGCAATGCGTTGGTCGTGGGTATCGCGATGGGCTTTGCGGTGGTCCCAACCATTTTCTCGATGGCCGAAGATGCGATTTTTTCGGTGCCTCCACACCTTAAAAACGGTGCCTTGGCCTTAGGGGCAACACACTGGCAAACCTTGACCCGGGTGGTGTTGCTTACCGCGAGCCCAGGTATTTTTTCTGCTGTGATGATGGGTTTTGGGCGCGCGGTGGGTGAAACCATGATCGTGCTGATGGCTACTGGCAATACGCCGATCATGGATTGGAATTTGCTCGAAGGATTACGTACCTTATCGGCCAATATCGCGGTAGAAATGCCGGAGTCTGAAGTGGGTAGCTCCCATTATCGGGTGCTGTTTTTAACCGCTTTTATTCTTTTTGTCTTCACGTTTGTCTTTAACACATTGGCAGAGCTGATCCGTCAGCGTTTGCGTGACAAGTACAGCAACCTTTAACCGAGACGAGAATGCGCATGCGTCCATGGATAAAATCTGGCACTCCCTGGGTTTGGATGACGGCCGGAATGGTCAGTGTCAGTCTGATCGCGATTCTCGGAGTGCTGTTATTGCTCGGTTATCGAGGCTTAGGCTACTTCTGGCCGACACCAGTCACCAGCTTTGAAGTGAAGAGTGAGCAGGGGGTAGAAACCGTGGTCGGACAAATTTACCGAACCGACCAGGTTGATGCGACGCAGCTTGAAGATGCCGGTGTTGCATTGCCAGCCTATCGCCAGCCTAGCTACCAACGTTTGGTAGTTAAAACCGGTAATCGAGAACAAGCGGGCATTGATTTTCGTCAGCTACTTGCGTTTCAGATCAAAAGCCAGCACACGCCAGTTGAAATGGCGATGATCGAGCGAAGTGAAAATGGCATGTTTTATGGTAAGCCTCAAGCATACGTCGACGCCGGTGGCCACCGACATGCATTAGTGCTGTCTGAACTTTATCAACGCTTGGAAGATTTAGCGGCGCGTCGCGCGGTGATCAATGACATCGAGCAAGTACACTTAGCGGGTGTTAACTATCGGCTGGAGCAATTGCGGCTGGAGGAAAAGTCCCTCTCATTAGACAGCCAGCTAAACACGGCAGACAAAAAACGAATCGATAAGCGTCGTTCACAGCTGCTATCGCAGTATCATCAGCTAGAGAAAAAGCTTAAACAGTTGCGAGAAAAACAACAAACAGGCGCGCTGGTTGTTGAAGATAGCCACGGTGACACCGTGGCGTTGCCACTGCAAAATGTGATTAATGTTTGGTATCCCAACGCCATGAGTGCGGTTGAGAAGCTTGAATTTTGGGGATACCAGGTCGCGGCCTTCTTATCGGAACCACCACGAGACAGTAATGCCGCGGGGGGCGTTTTTCCCGCGATTTTTGGCACCGTTTTCTTGGTGCTGTTGATGTCAGTGATTGTCACCCCGTTAGGGGTGCTTGCCGCGGTATACCTTCACGAATACGCGCCGAAAACGGCATTTACGCGTATTATTCGCATTGCTGTGGTTAACCTCGCCGGGGTGCCGTCAATTGTTTACGGGGTGTTCGGGCTAGGCTTTTTTGTCTACTTTATCGGTGGCACCATTGATGAGCTGTTTTATCAAGCGGCTCAGCCTGCCCCTGTCTTTGGTACGCCAGGCATTCTCTGGTCGGCATTGACATTAGCGATCCTCACTTTACCTGTGGTGATAGTGTCTACAGAAGAAGGGCTGGCTCGGATCCCGACCAGTGTCCGCCATGGTGCCTTTGCCCTTGGCGCCACCCAATCAGAAATGCTCTGGCGGGTGGTTCTGCCGATGGCCAGTCCTGCGATGATGACAGGGTTGATTTTAGCGGTCGCTCGTGCAGCCGGAGAAGTGGCGCCCTTAATGTTGGTGGGAGTGGTTAAGGTCGCTCCCTCTTTGCCAGTGGATGGTAACTTCCCGTTTTTGCACTTAGAGCGGAAGTTCATGCATCTGGGCTACCATATTTATGATGTCGGCTTTCAAAGCGCGCACATCGAAACGGCGCGTCCTTTGGTATACGCCACGTCGTTTTTGCTTGTGTCTGTGATCGTGGCGCTCAATTTGTCCGCGATTGGTATTCGTCATTACTTGCGTGAAAAGTATCGCGCATTGGAATTATAACGATAAGGATCCCGCTCGATGTTTTCGATAACGCCACCCATAGGTGTCACGCCTAGCTTAGACTTGGGGAATTTGCCTGACGAGCAAACCGCGTTAGCTATTCGGGATCTCAACCTTTACTACGGGTCGACCCAAGCGTTGTTTGATATCAGTATGCGTATTCCCAAAGGGAAAGTCACTGCGTTTATCGGACCGTCTGGGTGCGGTAAATCAACATTGCTACGTTGTATTAATCGGATGAATGACTTGGTGGATGGTTGCCGTGTTCGAGGCGGGATCACCCTGCACGGGCAAAATATCTATCATCGCGACATGGATGTGCCAGCATTACGCCGCCAAGTGGGGATGGTGTTCCAGCGTCCTAACCCTTTCCCCAAATCTGTCTATGAAAACGTGATCTTTGGACTGCGTTTACAAGGGATCAATGATCCCAGAACACTCGATGATGCCGTCGAGCGTTCATTGCGTGGCGCGGCATTATGGGATGAGGTGAAAGATCGCCTCAATGACAATGCGTTTGGGTTGTCCAGTGGGCAACAGCAACGGCTGGTGATCGCGCGGGCGATCGCGATTGAACCTGAAGTTTTGCTGCTTGATGAGCCATCGTCAGCGTTGGATCCCATCTCAACCTTGACCATTGAAGAGCTGATTAATGACTTAAAGAATCAATACACAGTGGTGATTGTTACCCATAATATGCAACAAGCGGCGCGGGTCTCGGATCAAACGGCGTTTATTAATATGGGGCGCTTGGTGGAATACGCGGATACCGATACCTTGTTTACCACACCACAAAACAAACAAACCGAAGACTACATCACCGGGCGCTACGGATAAGGAGCAGGCCTTGGATAACCACAATATTAGCCGTCATATTTCTGGTCAGTTTAACGCAGAGCTTGAAGCCATTCGCACCCACGTACTGGCAATGGGCGGCTTGGTTGAGCGTCAGCTAACCGATGCGCTGCGCGCCATGCACAATCAAGATGTGGAGCTCGCGCGCCATGTTATTCGTGAAGATCACAAAGTGAATGGCATGGAAGTGGCGATTGATGAGGCATGTACACGCATCATTGCTAAACGTCAGCCCACCGCGAGCGATCTGCGGCTGGTGATGGCAATCATCAAGACCATCACTGATCTTGAGCGAATTGGTGATGTTGCTGACAGTATCGCTAAAATGGCGCTCGACAACTCGAGCTATTCTCAGCWGCCGTTTTTGGTATCACTCGAAGCCTTGGGTCAGCGCGCCGCTAAAATGCTGCACGATGTGTTAGACGCCTTTGCGCGCATGGATATTGATGCGGCAATGAAAGTCTATCGTAAAGATGACTCGTTGGACCGTGAATACGAGGGGATTTTGCGTCAGCTGATGACCTACATGATGGAAGATCCACGCTCGATTCCCAATGTGCTGAAAGTGATGTGGTCGGCCCGAGCCATTGAGCGAGTGGGCGATCGCTGTCAGAATATTTGTGAATACATCATCTATTTTGTCAAAGGCAAAGACGTTCGCCACATTCAAAAAGAGGAGCTGGAAAAGCTCCTCAAATAATCGCTACTCGTCGTCTATCCAGTCACTGACGGCGTCTGGGACAAAGCTCTGGTCATGCAAAGGCATACGCACGTAACCTTCCTTATTGATTTCTGGGAGGGTGACCGCGGGGTAGTCAATTTCTTGGTAAGGGATTTGTGAGAGTAAGTGGGCGATACAATTGAGCCGAGCGTGTTTTTTGTTATCGGCTTCTACCACCCACCAAGGGCTTTCTTTGGTGTCGGTGTAGGCAAACATGCGGTCTTTGGCTTCACTGTATTGCACCCAACGACTACGAGACTCGAGATCCATGGGGCTGAATTTCCACCGCTTTATTGGGGTGTTAATTCGCTCCGCGAAGCGCTTTTCTTGCTCCTCGTCCGATACCGAGAACCAGTATTTTATTAAGATGATCCCGGAGCGGATCAACATACGCTCTAGCTCGGGACAGGTGCGAAGAAACTCTTCATATTCTTCATCGCTGCAAAAGTTCATGACTCGCTCGACACCGGCGCGGTTATACCAACTGCGGTCAAACAAGACAATTTCACCACCGGCGGGCAGGTGCTCAATGTAACGTTGAAAATACCACTGCGTGCGTTCGCGCTCTGTGGGCTTGTCTAGCGCGACGACTCGACAAACACGCGGATTGAGCTTTTCGGTGATCCGTTTAATCACGCCGCCTTTACCGGCGGCATCGCGCCCTTCAAAAATGACCACCACTTTCAACTGCTCTTGCTTGACCCATTCTTGAAGTTTGACCAACTCAATCTGTAATTCGGTTAGCTTTTTCTCGTAATGTTTTTTGCTGATCTTGTGTGCTTTTTTATCCGACAAGGCCGCTCTCCTTTTACCACAGCGATGGGATCACGGTAGAAAACTCACTTTTCGGATGCAATGGATTCAAGTAGCGAAAGCGTATATCACCTCAAAAGACTAGAGTGGGTCACATTGCCATGTTGTCTGATCACGGCATTACACCGAGGTTTAAAACGATTGGCAATGGCTTTGACCAGACGAACGCTTGCCGGATCGGTGATCGGATAACGGGCATCGTCCCCATCGCCCATCGATGCGCAGGCGTTTGATTGCATGACGCTTACTTGCTCGGTGCGTGCCGACAAGTGGATTTCACGTGCGCCGGTGGTCGTTAAAATCGCTTGTGCATTGTCGGGGGTCACGCCTGCGCCTGGCATGATGGTCAATGAGGTATGGCGTGTGGCGTCTACCCACTGTTTGAGTGCCTCTTTGCCTTGTAAAGCGTTCGCCGCCTGCCCAGAGGTAAGAATCCGTTCAATCGCTGGGCGGGCAAGGATTGCTTCGAGCGCCGCGTGAGGATCTTGGCAATGATCGAATGCGCGGTGGAAGGTCACGCCCATTCCCTGTGCTTGGGCAAGCATGGCGTCTATCGCCGGTAGAGCGAGCTGACCTCTTGGCGTGAGTGCGCCGATCACCACGCCTGCACACCCGGCTTGGCGGGCGTTGGCAATATCCTGCAGCATCACTTCTATTTCTTCACTGGCATAGACGAAGTCGCCTTCTCGCGGCCGGATAATCGCATAAATAGGGATTCGTGCTTTTTGAGCGGCTTGTTGCATATAGCCATCACTCGGGGTTAAGCCACCGAGGCGCAGTGCGCTACACAGTTCAATCCGATCTGCGCCAGCGTGTTCGGCCAGCGATAATGAACGGATACTATCAATACAAACTTCAACCAAGACAGACATACCACCCCTTTGACGAAACGCACCGTGTCAGCATAGCTAAAACTATTGTGACAGGGTGAGGGGAAAACGCCTAGTGTTAGTTGGAAAGGGTTTGTTGGGAGAGAATCAGCCGATACGGTGAGGCGAGCAGATACAAAAAGGGCCCGGTTTGCCGGGCCTCATTATTGTCTCACATTATCCAGTGCGGGGCACTTGACCTTATTACAGGTCGTCAGTGTGCTCAGACAGGTATGCAGCAACACCTTCAGGAGATTCTGCCATACCCGCTTTACCTTCTTCCCACTGTGCAGGGCAAACTTCACCGTTTTTCTCGTGGAAGTTCAGTGCGTCAACCATGCGTAGCATTTCGTCGATGTTACGGCCTAGTGGTAGGTCGTTAACAACTTGGTGACGAACAACGCCTTCCTCGTCGATGAGGAAAGAACCACGGAAGGCAACGCCAGCCTCTGGGTGCTCAACGTCGTATGCTTTACAGATTTCGTGCTTAACGTCAGCAACCAGTGGGTATTTCACTGCGCCGATACCGCCGTCTTCGACAGCCGTTTTACGCCACGCGTTGTGTGAGAACTGAGAGTCGATAGACACACCGATAACCTCAACGCCTTTAGCTTGGAAGTCGCTCAGGCGCTTATCGAATGCGATCAGCTCTGATGGGCACACGAAAGTGAAGTCGAGTGGGTAGAAAAAGACAACCGCTTTTTTGCCTTTGGTGAACTCTTTCAGGTTGAAGTTATCAACGATTTCGCCATTGCCTAGTACGGCAGCGGCAGTAAAATCTGGTGCTTGACGACCTACGAGTACCATATCTCAGCTCCTAGTTTAAATGTTTTCCTGATAATCAGGTTCCTATATAAGCGAGACAAACTATAGCGAACTTGTTAGATTGAAAAAAGTGGAATTAATAGATTGTAATAATCGWAAAATACGATTGTTTAAAATATGACTGTATGAGCAAATATCCTTCTTTAAAGCAGCTACACTATCTGGTTACCCTTTCCGAAACACGGCATTTTGGCGAAGCAGCCAAATTGTGTTTTGTCAGCCAGTCTACGTTGAGCGCGGGGATCCAAAACCTCGAGGATCTGATTGGTGCTCAGCTCATTGAGCGTGACAATAAAACCTTGGTACTCACAGGCATGGGCGAAGAGGTGGTGCGCCGTAGCCGAGAAATTCTAGCACGCAGCCAGGATTTGATGGAGCTAACGCAAGTTAAATCAGACCCTATGCACGGCAAAGTCCGGCTGGGTTGCATCCCCACCATTGCGCCTTTCTTGTTGTGTGATGTGGTTCAGCAGGTCAATCAACACTATCCCAATCTAGATTTGCTATTGCGCGAGGATACGACGGCGAACTTACTCACCGCGCTAAAACACGGCGAAATGGATATCCTCATCCTGGCTTTACCCATGGATATTGGCACCATGACTCGCCGCGTGGTGGGGCGGGATCCATTTAAAATGGTGATGAGCCAAAAGCAAGCTGCGCAGCTTGAGTTACCGATTGATTATGACGCCCTCCCCGATGAGTCTGTCTTCTTGCTTGAACGAGAACACTGCCTCACCGACCACGCGGTGTCTGCCTGTCAAATGACGGCCTCGCAGAAGATTAATCCTTTCATGGCGACTAGCTTACACACCTTGGTGCAAATGGTGGCCAACGGCAATGGTGTGACCTTTATACCGCAAATGGCCATTGATCATGGCTTGATTGATAACCTCGACGTGCATTTAGAAACGCCGCCGGGGGAAGCGGCCTACCGTGATATCGGAGTGGTCTGGCGTCCTTCTTCGAGTCGGATTGATACGTTCAACAAGCTCGCTGATCTGGTCGCAGAGCTACTTTCCCCAATAGCTAAGGAACAAAGAGACCAAAATGAGTGATTTAAACTGGTTTATCTACTTTATCTCAGCATTATCATCTATTTTAACCTTGCCAAAAAGACGCTGAAGCCGTTGGATTATTATCACGAAAAAAGCAGCATCTAGGGGAGCGGCTTTTTGCTTTTTTTCCTAAGAGATTGAAATTATTTTTGTTTTTTACTTTTTCACGAGAAGGTAAAGTGCGCGATCTGTAATTTATTTACGTAACTGATTACAAGATGGTGACAAAATTATGATCCCAGTAGCAGTGTTATATCATTCTGCTGATAGGCATAAAAAAGCACATTCGAGCTTATGCTCTAATTTTTTAAATGGTTGTTTATGTGGAATTTTTTGTCTTTGTCTCACCGTTTCGTTTTGACCTTTGGTTGATTTTTACGCGAATGTAAGCCAACGTAATAACTCAAGCGCTGCACGAGAGCCCAAGAGCGTGTAGTGAAAAGAGTGTTGTGATTGGATTACAAATGATAAGCCAGGGAGGCGATATGACGGAAGCGTGCTCAACCTTACGCGAATCGTTGGTGATTAACGAGACAGTCACCGAAGAGCAGGCAGAAATCTTAACCGAGGATGCATTGTGCTTTTTAGCCAGCCTCGCTGAGCGGTATGCGGCGCGTATCCCTACGCTTTTGGCAGCGCGTGAAGCACGTCAACAACGCATTGATGCGGGAGCGCTGCCTGACTTTCTACCGGAGACGCAATCGATTCGCCAAAGCGACTGGACCATCCGTGGCATTCCCAAGGATTTACAAGATCGGCGGCTAGAAATTACCGGACCGGTAGACCGGAAGATGGTAATCAATGCACTTAACGCCAACGTGAAAGTTTTCATGGCGGATTTTGAAGACTCCTTTTCGCCGGCGTGGCCACAAGTGGTTGAAGGCCAGCGTAACCTCCGCGACGCCGTCAATGGCACCATCAGTTATCAGCACCCAGAAACCGGCAAGCGCTACCAGCTGAATGACAACCCTGCGCGTCTTATCTGCCGTGTGCGTGGCTTGCACCTGACCGAAAAACACGTGATGTGGCAAGGTAAGCCGATTCCCGGGGCTTTGTTCGACTTCGCCCTGTACTTTTTCCATAACTACCGTCGTTTACTCGAGACGGGATCGGGGCCTTATTTCTACCTACCTAAGTTACAGGCTTATCAGGAAGCAGCATGGTGGAGCGAGGTGTTTTCCTTTGCCGAAGACGAGTTTGGTCTGAGCCGCGGCACCATTAAGGCAACTGTGCTGATTGAAACCCTGCCTGCCGTGTTTGAGATGGATGAGATCCTGTATCACCTCCGTGACCATATCGTCGCCCTTAACTGCGGCCGCTGGGATTATATCTTTAGCTATATCAAAACGCTGCGCAATCACCCGGATCGTGTGTTGCCTGATCGCCAAGTGGTGACCATGGATAAGCCTTTCCTTAACGCTTACTCGCGTCTGCTGGTCAAAACCTGCCATAAGCGTGGTGCGTTGGCGATGGGCGGTATGGCGGCCTTTATTCCCAGCAAAGACCCGGCTGAAAATCAGCAGGTACTGGACAAAATTGAAAAGGATAAAACCTTAGAAGCTGATAACGGTCACGATGGCACCTGGATTGCGCATCCAGGCCTGGCAGACACGGCTAAAGCGATTTTTGACCGCGCACTTGGCGATAAGCCAAATCAGCTAGCGGTCACCCGCGAGCAAGACGCTGAGATCACGGCAGCTGATTTGCTAGCGCCTTGCGAGGGTGAACGCACTGAGGCCGGTATGCGACATAATATCCGTGTCGCGGTGCAGTACATTGAAGCGTGGATATCGGGTAACGGCTGTGTGCCTATCTATGGCCTGATGGAAGATGCGGCTACAGCTGAAATCTCACGTGCGTCGATTTGGCAATGGATTAAACATCAGAAACCACTGAGCAATGGCAAGGTGGTGACCAAGGAGCTCTTCACACAGTACCTTGGTGAGGAAATGACGGTGCTGGAAAAAGAGCTGGGGGCAGCGCGCTTTGCGCAAGGCCAATACCAGCAGGCCGCCACCTTGATGGCTGWGCTCACGACCAGTGATGAGCTGGTTAACTTCTTAACCTTGCCAGGTTATGAATACCTGCCGTAATGGGCATGGAAGCACAATAACAAACATGGAATGACAGTAAGGGGCTGGTAAAGCCCTACTAACAAAGAGGAATGGAACATGACTTTGACTCGCCAACAACAAATCGCTGAACTGGAAAAGGATTGGGCGGAAAACCCGCGTTGGAAACAGGTTAAGCGCCCCTATACGGCTGAAGAAGTGGTCAACATGCGTGGCTCGTTTGTGCCGGAGAATACGATCGCCAAGCGTGGTGCTGCCAAGCTATGGGATTTGGTCAACGGCAGCGCGAAAAAAGGCTACGTGAACTGCTTGGGCGCGTTGACAGGCGGTCAAGCGGTACAGCAAGCCAAAGCGGGTATTGAGGCGGTTTATCTATCCGGTTGGCAGGTGGCGGCGGACAATAATACCGCCTCAAGCATGTATCCAGACCAATCACTGTATCCGGTCGACTCTGTTCCCGCTGTCGTTAAGCGCATTAACAATGCCTTTCGCCGCGCCGACCAAATTCAGTGGTCAAAAGGCAGTTCGCCAGAGGAGGGCACGGATTACTTCTTGCCGATTGTAGCCGATGCCGAAGCAGGCTTTGGTGGCGTGCTTAACGCCTACGAGCTGATGCGCAACATGATTGAGGCTGGCGCGGCAGGCGTGCACTTTGAAGACCAGCTCGCGTCAGTGAAAAAATGTGGCCACATGGGCGGAAAAGTATTGGTGCCAACCCAAGAGGCGGTACAAAAATTGGTGGCGGCGCGCTTAGCCGCGGATGTGGCGGGCACCGATACGCTGGTGATTGCGCGTACTGATGCCAACGCCGCGGATCTCTTGACCTCAGATTGCGACCCATATGACAAGGACTTCATCGTTGGTGAGCGCACAGCTGAAGGCTTTTATCGCGTGCGCCCTGGGATTGAGCAAGCCATTTCGCGCGGCCTAGCCTATGCGCCGTATGCCGATTTGATTTGGTGCGAGACCGCGAAACCGGACTTGGAAGAAGCACGACAGTTTGCTGAAGCTATTCATGCTCAGTACCCAGACCAGCTTCTGGCTTATAACTGTTCACCGTCTTTCAATTGGGAGAAAAACCTGGATGCAGAGACGATCGCACGCTTCCAGCAAGAGCTGTCAGACATGGGCTACAAGTACCAGTTCATTACCTTAGCGGGTATTCATAACATGTGGTACAACATGTTCGACTTGGCGCATGCTTATGCGCAAGGTGAGGGCATGCGTCACTATGTTGAAAAGGTTCAGCGCCCCGAGTTCGCTGCCGCTGAGCATGGCTATACCTTTGTCGCACACCAACAAGAGGTGGGCACCGGGTATTTTGATCAAATGACCAATATTATCCAAGGTGGCCAGTCATCGGTGACGGCATTGACGGGCTCGACGGAAGAAGATCAGTTCTAGTCAGGCGATATCCGTTATCAACCTCATAAAAAGGGAGTTTCGCACTCCCTTTTTTAATTTACTCGCCTTCTTCAACCGGTTCACTTTCTTCTTGGATCTCCAGCAGTGTCGACGCGATGGCGACAAAATCACTGTCGGTGATGATCCCAACTAAACGTTGGTGTTTCACTACCGGCAAACAGCCTATTTTACGCTCTAACATGGTTAGCGCTGCCGCTCGTAAGGATGCGCCAGGATCGACCGTGACCAGTTGCCGCTCGATAAAGTGTGATAGGGGGGTATGGATCTGGTGATCGCCATTGGTGGTCTTGCCCAGTGATGAGGCTTGCGCTGATAGCACATCTCTTTGTGTGACCAGTCCTAACAAACGCTCATCATCATCCACAATAGGGAGATGGCGGAAGCGCTCGGCGCGCATTAAACGGTGGGCATCGTCAAGTGTGTGGTCAGGGCTAAGCGTATGTGGATGCCGGGTCATCATATCATCAACAACAAACATGGCACCTCCTTGTCATCAGTACACAGGGTTACTTTTACTGTAGTGCAGTTGTGCTGGGTTAGACGTGATATGCATCAAGATAACGACGTGCATCGAGGCAAACGTGGAGCCCAAGGGTACCAGTGTAAACCATGCCTGAATCAAGCTTACAGCTTGCTTGATCTTCACGGTGGGCTACCTATACTAGCGGCCTGCTTTTTATCTAGGCAAAGGTCATGCAATTATCCGATTTTCACTTTGAACTCCCCGATGAGTTGATTGCGCGCTATCCGCAACCGGATCGCAGCGCGAGCCGCTTGCTCTCGCTCGATGGCACCAGCGGCGAGGTGGTACATCGTCAGTTTAAAGACATCCTCGAGCTGGTTGAGCCGGGTGATCTGATGGTGTTCAACAACACGCGCGTGATCCCGGCGCGCGTGTATGGGCGCAAAGCCTCAGGCGGAAAAATTGAGGTGCTGGTGGAGCGTGTGCTCGACGAGCAGCGCTTCCTTGCTCATGTGCGTGCCTCTAAAGCTCCGAAACCCGGGGCTGAGCTTTTCCTCGGCGATGAGGGACAAGTCGCGGCTCAGATGGTGGCACGCCATGATGCTCTGTTCGAAATCCAGCTAAAAAGCGATAAAGGCGTGGTAGATACGCTTAACGACATCGGCCATATGCCGTTGCCGCCTTACATCGACCGCCCTGATGAGGACAGTGATAAAGAGCGCTATCAGACGGTGTATGGCGAGAAGCCAGGGGCTGTGGCAGCGCCCACCGCGGGGTTACACTTTGACGATGCCGTCATGGCAGCGCTTAAAGAAAAAGGCGTCAATATTGCTTTTGTCACCTTGTACGTGGGAGCCGGAACGTTCCAACCAGTTCGGGTCGACAACATTGAAGAGCACACCATGCATGCTGAGTATGCTGAAGTGCCGCAAGAGGTGGTCGATGCGGTCAATCAAACGCGAGCACAAGGTAAGCGGGTGATTGCGGTGGGAACCACCTCGGTGCGTTCACTGGAAAGTGCCGCGCAAGCGGCCAAGCAAAAAGGTGAGCCACTGTCCCCGTTTTTTAATGATACGCAGATTTTTATCTATCCAGGGTATGAATGGCAGCTAGTGGATGTATTGGTGACCAATTTCCACCTGCCGGAATCCACATTGATTATGTTGGTCAGTGCCTTTGCCGGTTACCAACACACCATGGCGGCTTATCGTGCCGCGGTTGAAGCGCGCTATCGCTTTTTCAGCTATGGCGATGCCATGTTTATTACCCGTCAGCACAACTGACGACAGAATGAGGACACGGGCTCTCATGCCTGTGTGCGCTATGCTTGCGGCAGAGTCAATCTGTTAGCATAAGACACACGCCAGACTGTTTCTCTGGCACTGAGGAGGATTCGTGGAATACGAACTGAAAAAAACCGACGGACGCGCTCGCCGTGGCCGCTTAATTTTTGAACGCGGCACGGTAGAAACCCCGGCTTTTATGCCGGTAGGCACCTATGGCACCGTTAAAGGGATGACGCCTGAAGAAGTGAAAGGGACGGGCGCGGAGATCCTATTAGGGAACACCTTCCATCTATGGCTACGCCCAGGTCAGGAAATTATGCGACTGCACGGGGATTTGCATGACTTTATGCAGTGGCATGGCCCTATTTTGACCGACTCAGGCGGTTTCCAAGTGTTCAGTTTGGGCGATATCCGCAAAATCACCGAAGAAGGGGTGCACTTTCGCAACCCAGTGAACGGTGATCGCATCTTTATGGACGCGGAAAAATCGATGGAAATCCAATATGACTTGGGTTCAGATATCGTGATGATTTTTGATGAGTGTACGCCGTATCCTGCGACACACGCCGAAGCGAAAAAGTCGATGGAAATGTCATTGCGCTGGGCAAAACGTAGCCGCAATCATTTCGACAAACTAGGTAACAAAAATGCCTTGTTTGGGATTGTACAAGGCGGTGTCTACGAGGACTTGCGTGATGTGTCGGTAGAAGGCCTTACCGAGATCGGTTTTGATGGGTATGCCGTCGGCGGACTCGCGGTCGGAGAACCCAAAGAAGACATGCACCGCATCTTGGAGCACACTTGCCCGCAGCTGCCAGAAGATAAGCCTCGCTATCTGATGGGCGTAGGAAAACCTGAAGATTTAGTCGAAGGTGTTCGTCGCGGCGTCGACATGTTTGATTGCGTGATGCCGACACGCAACGCACGTAATGGCCACTTGTTTATTACTGGCGGTGTGATCAAGATCCGTAATGCGAAACATAAAAGTGATACCTCGCCTTTGGATCCTGAGTGTGACTGTTACACTTGCCGCCACTACAGCCGTGCTTACCTCTACCATTTAGACCGCTGTAATGAGATCCTAGGCGCGCGACTCAATACTATCCACAACTTGCGCTACTATCAGCGTGTAATGGAAGGTTTGCGTAACGCGATTGACGAAGGTAGATTAGATGCCTTTGTAGCGGATTTCTACGCGCGTCGTGGCAAGGAAGTGCCGCCGCTCGACTAATTTCGAATTCAACAACTAGAACGAGGACGTGATTGAATGTTTATCTCACAAGCTCACGCAGCCGCTGAAGCCGGACCACAAGGTGGCGGAATGCAGCTTTTTATCATGCTTGGTCTCTTTGCGGTGATTTTTTACTTTATGATCTACCGCCCGCAATCTAAGCGTGTCAAAGAGCACAAAAACCTGATGGCATCTATGAGCAAAGGGGACGAAGTGCTAACTGGGGGTGGTCTAGTGGGTAAGATCACTCAAATCGCTGAAGACAATGACTTTATTGTGATTGCGCTCAACGATAATAACGAAGTAACCATCAAAAAAGACTTCGTGACGGCAGTACTGCCGAAAGGTACTATCCAGTCTCTCTAATTCTCGCAACCATAAAGGATGCATGCTGTGCTAAACCGTTATCCTTTGTGGAAGTACATCATGGTGCTAATAACACTGGTTATTGGCATCGTGTATGCACTTCCCAATTTATACGGTGAAGATCCAGCAGTACAAATTTCCGGGGCGCGTGGCGCCTCGGTAGATATGACTGCGTTGGACTCCATCAAACAGACCCTCGAATCGAACGACCTTTCCTACCAATCCATTGCGCTCGAAGACGGTACCGTCTTAGCCCGCTTTAAAGACACGGAAGCACAAATCGGCGCCCGTGATGCCTTGATGTCGCGTTTCGACAGTGATGATTATGTGGTCGCCTTAAACTTAGCGCCTGCAACGCCATCGTGGCTGGATACGCTGGGGGCCACCCCGATGAAGCTTGGCCTCGACCTACGTGGCGGCGTGCACTTCCTGATGGAAGTGGACATGGATGCAGCATTAGAAAAGCTGATCACCCAACAAGAAGACAGCTTCCGCACCGACTTACGTGAAGCACGTATTCGTTATCGTGGCTTGCGTGTAGAAGATAATACCCGTGTCGTGGTAAATCTGCGTACTGCCGAAGACACCAATAAAGCGCTAGAGCTGCTCTCGAACAACTACCTCGACATGAACTTTTCTGTCGATGAAGATGAAGGGCGATTAGCCGCGGTGTACAAAGAAGAGCGACTCAAAGAGATTCGTAATTACGCGGTGGCGCAAAACATTACCATTCTGCGTAATCGTGTTAATGAGCTGGGTGTGGCCGAGCCTTTGGTTCAACGCCAAGGTGCAAGCCGTATTGTGGTTGAGCTTCCTGGCGTGCAGGATACAGCGCGAGCAAAAGAAATCCTTGGCGCGACCGCGACCTTGGAATTCCGCGAAGTGGATCAAGACGCTGACCTATCTGCCGCCATGGCGGGTCGTGTACCGCCAGGCAGTGAGCTGATGCGTACCCGTGATGGCCGTCCCGCCGTGCTGAAAAAGCGCGTCATTTTGACCGGCTCACACATTACTGACGCCAGCTCGTCACGCGACGAATACAGCCGTCCTCAAGTTAATATCTCGCTCGACAGCGAGGGCGGTGACAAAATGGCCGACTTCAGTAAGCGCAATATTGGTGAGCTGATGGCGACGGTATTCGCCGAATACAAAGACAGCGGCGAGCGTGATGAAGACGGCAAAGTGATCTTGGAAAAACACGAAGAAGTGATTAACCAAGCCACGATCCAGTCCGCTTTGGGACGTAACTTCCGTATTACCGGTATCGACTCTGCCGCTGAAGCTCACAACTTGGCGCTACTGCTGCGTGCGGGGGCCTTGATTGCGCCTATCTCGATTGTTGAAGAGCGCACCATTGGTCCATCAATGGGTCAGCAAAATATCAACATGGGTGTGCAAGCCTGTATCTGGGGCTTGGTGGCGGTGATGATCTTCACCTTGATTTACTATCGTCGCTTTGGTGTTTTTGCCAACTGTGCCTTGCTCGCCAATATCATATTGATCATCGGTATTATGTCTCTGATCCCAGGGGCGACCATGACATTGCCTGGTATTGCCGGTATCGTCTTGACAGTGGGGATGGCGGTCGACGCCAACGTGCTGATTTTTGAACGTATTCGTGAAGAAATTCACGAAGGCCGTAATCCTCAACATGCAATCGACCGTGGCTATTCTAACGCGTTTAGTACCATCGCCGATGCCAATATCACCACGCTGATCACCGCAATCATCTTGTTTGCTGTGGGAACGGGCGCGATAAAAGGCTTCGCGGTGACACTGTCGATCGGTATTTTGACCTCGATGTTTACCGCCATCATTGGTACGCGTGCACTGGTTAACCTGGTGTACGGTGGTAAGCGCGTCAAGAAACTGTCGATTTAAGGGAGTCCAAGCATGTTTCAAATATTTAAACCGGACATGTCGATCAACTTTATGCGTTGGTCTAAATTGGCCTTCGTGTTGTCCATCGCCATGATTGCCGCGTCTGTGGTGACCCTATCCACTAAGTGGTTAAACTGGGGGCTCGACTTTACCGGCGGTACCTTGATTGAAGTGGGCTTTGAACAGCCCGCTGACTTACCGCAGATTCGTGAGTCACTGGCGGCTGACGGTTTCGATGATGCCGTGGTACAAAACTTCGGTAGTGCCACTGATGTGATGGTGCGCCTGCGTCCGCGTGATGACATGGAAGGTGAGAACCTCGGTAACGAGGTGCTCAATGCCATCAAAGCAGGTACGGGTGACCAGGTAGAAATGCGCCGCATCGAGTTTGTCGGCCCGAACGTGGGTGACGAGCTGACCGAAGCGGGTGGGTTGGCGATTATTATCGCGCTGGTCTGTATCCTGATCTACGTGTCGTTCCGTTTCGAGTGGCGTTTGGCGGCTGGCGCGGTGATGGCACTGGCGCACGATGTGATCATTACCTTGGGGATTTTCTCCTTGTTCCAAGTCGAAGTGGACTTGACCATCGTCGCTGCGTTGCTGACGGTGGTGGGGTACTCGTTGAACGATACCATCGTGGTGTTCGACCGTATTCGTGAAAACTTCCGTAAGCTGCGTAAAGGCGAGTCAGATGAAATCATTAATGCGTCTGTCTCTCAGACGCTAAGCCGAACCACCATCACCTCGGGCACCACATTATTTGTGGTGATTGCACTGTTCACCTTGGGTGGAACCATGATCCACGGCTTTGCGATGGCCTTGCTGATTGGTATCACCGTGGGTACCTACTCTTCAATCTATGTGGCGTCCGCACTGGCATTGAAGTTGGGAATTGCACGCGAGCACCTCTTGGTGCCAGAAGTGGAAARAGAAGGGCAAGAATTCGACGCGATGCCTTAATACGCTCGCCCTGCCCGCATGATGGTGGGGCGATGTTGCTATTATCGGCGTGAAGCGCTCAACAGGGTGCGTGTCTCAAAGAGGCAGTCGGTGATTTGAATGCATAAAAAAAGCGACGCTCATCGAGCGTCGCTTTTTATTCCCAGAGGGGATCATTACTTTTTCATCGACTCAGGGGCGTTTTCGCGTACTTTGGCCAGCATGCCTTTTACCACACGTGGCGCGCCGCTGACGAGGTTACCGCTACGCATATAGTCGGTTCCGCCGTTAAAGTCGGTACAAATCGCGCCCGCTTCGCGGGCAATCAATTCACCCGCTGCAATATCCCACGGTTTAAGACCAAGTTCAAAAAAGCCATCAACACGGCCTGCGGCGACATAGCAAAGATCGAGCGCGGCAGAGCCGGTGCGACGGAAGTCAGCACAGTCGACAAACAACGCGCTCACAACCGCCATAAAGCCTTCAGCATGTTGCTTAGCTTTGAATGGGAAGCCCGTTGCTAGGATAGTGCCGTCAAGCTCTTTGGCGCTACCGGTTCGAATACGCTTGTTGTTGAGTTGCGCACCTGCACCACGTTGTGCGGTGAACAGCTCATTACGGATAGGGTCGTAAACGCAGCCGATCTCAGTGCGGCCTTTAATGCGCACCGCGATAGACACGCTGAAATGCGGAAAGTCGTTAACGAAGTTGGTGGTGCCATCCAGTGGGTCGATGATCCATTGATAGTCGCTATCTTTCCCTTCAGCCACGCCTGACTCTTCGCCAACGATGGTGTGGTCTGGATAGGACTTTTTGATGATGTCGATGATGATTTGTTCCGCACCTTTATCGACGTTAGTGACAAAGTCATTGCTGCCTTTTTGTGCGGTTTCGATGTTGTCTCTGTTTTCTGCAGATTTAGCGATAAAATCGCCAGCCTTCCGTGCAGCACGGACGGCGATGTTTAGCATCGGATGCATACGGTTTTCCCAACGGATGTTAAAGAACGAAAGCGGGGCGGAGTATAACAGAGCCAGAGCAAAAGGAAAGTGGGTATTTTTTGACCGCGGCCATGTCCGTGAAGCGACGCGACACGCTCAGCTGAGAAGTATTATCGATTGCACTGTGATAAACTGCGCAGATCTGACAGACACCTGCTCGCCCCACCAAGGGTGCCCAGCGTAAGAGACGAAAACAACATCATGCTAGATCAAATCCGCGTCGTATTGGTGGGAACCTCCCATTCCGGAAATATTGGCTCAGCCGCGAGGGCAATGAAAGTCATGGGGCTTAGCAATATGACCCTCGTCGCGCCTGACTGTGACGTGGATGGCCAAGCCATTGCGTTAGCAGCTGGTGCCAGTGATATCGCCAACAATGCGCGGGTGGTCGAGACCTTAGAAGAGGCAGTGGCAGACTGTGGTCTTGTGGTGGGAACCAGTGCCAGAAGCCGGACACTTGAGTGGCCGATGCTGGATGCGCGCGAATGCGGTAAAAAGGCCGTGGAAGAAGCCAGTACTCACCCGGTGGCGATTGTCTTTGGTCGCGAGCGGACAGGCTTGACCAATGAAGAGCTACAGACCTGCCATTATCATGTGTCGATTCCGTCCAACCCCGATTACAGCTCGCTAAACCTCGCGATGGCGGTACAAACCCTGTGCTATGAAATGCGCGTCGCTTGGTTAGACAGCCAAGCCTATCAAGGTCCCACGCTTGAACAAACCTACCCGTTAAATGAAGAGCTTGCACGGTTTTATCAGCACCTAGAAACCGTACTGACCAAAACCGGATTTATTCGTACTCAGCATCCCGGGATGGTAATGACCAAGTTACGTCGGCTCTTTAACCGCGCGCGACTCGAGAGCCAAGAGTTAAATATTTTACGGGGGGTGCTGTCATCTATCGAAAAAGTGACCCAACAAGCGGCATCGAGCGAGCAAAATACCGATAATCATCGCGCTTAGTGATCCTTTCAACCGAGCATGCGTAACTTAGGGTGAAAACCTGACAAAAATACTCAGGTAAATACTTGACCAAATTACTCAGGTATGTAATTATCTGAGCATCTATTCACCACAGGTAGCGTGTTATGAGATTGACTTCGAAAGGCCGTTATGCGGTTACCGCCATGCTCGATGTGGCGCTTCATGCCGAGCAGGGTCCTGTACCACTGGCGGACATCTCTGAGCGTCAAGGCATTTCCCTGTCTTATCTTGAGCAACTTTTTTCACGGCTCCGCAAGTCGGGCTTAGTCAGCAGTGTACGAGGCCCTGGTGGCGGATACCGTCTTGGCATTGAAGCTAATGATATTGCCGTGGGTGCGGTGATCGCAGCTGTTGACGAATCTGTCGATGCGACCAAGTGCCAAGGTAAAGCGGATTGCCAAGGCGGCACCCGTTGTTTAACACATACTCTGTGGCACGACTTAAGTGCCCGAATTAGCGGATTTTTAAACGACATCACGCTCGGTGAGCTGATGCATGATAATGAAGTGAAGCAAGTAGCAGATCGTCAGGACGCTAAACTGGATGCCTCATTGGCGCCCAGAAATACATTTAGCTCGAAGGTCAAACAAAATAGCGCCACCATAGGCGTGAACGTTCGCTCCTGATGACCAATGTCGGTGTAATTGGAGAAAAAAATGAAATTGCCCATTTATTTTGATTATTCAGCCACGTGTCCGGTCGATCCGCGCGTTGCTGAGAAAATGAGTCAGTACCTGACTATGGACGGGTTTTTTGGTAACCCGGCCTCTCGCTCACACCGCTTTGGCTGGCAAGCAGAAGAAGCGGTTGATACAGCACGTGAGAACATTGCCAACTACTGCAATGCTGACCCGCGTGAGATCGTGTTTACCTCTGGGGCGACTGAGTCAGACAACTTGGCCATCAAAGGTATTGCTAATTTCTACTCCAAGAAAGGCAAGCACATTATTACCTGCAAGACCGAGCATAAAGCCGTGCTTGACCCTTGCCGTCAATTGGAGCGTGAAGGCTTTGAGGTGACTTATCTTGAGCCGGAAGAAAATGGCTTGGTTGATCTGAAGAAGCTCGACGCAGCCATGCGTGACGACACGATTTTGGTGTCAATCATGCACGTGAACAACGAAATTGGCGTGATTCAAGATATCTCTGCGATTGGCGAACTTTGCCGCGAACGCAAGATTATGTTCCACGTCGATGCGGCACAGTCAGTGGGTAAAGTGCCATTGGACGTCAAAGAGATGAAAATCGATTTGATCTCGTTCAGCGCACACAAAGCGTATGGCCCGAAAGGCATTGGTGCTTTGTACGTTCGCCGTAAGCCACGCGTGCGCATTGAAGCGCAAATGCATGGTGGTGGTCACGAGCGTGGCATGCGTTCAGGCACATTGCCAACCCACCAAATCGTGGGCATGGGCGAAGCATTCCGTATCGCCAAAGAAGAGCGCGAAAAAGACTTTGAGCATGCACTGGCGCTGCGCAACCGCTTTTACGAAGGCGTGAAAGATTTAGAAGAAGTTTACGTCAATGGTGATTTGGAGCAGCGTGTTCCACATAACCTAAATGTGAGCTTTGCATTTGTTGAAGGCGAGTCTTTGCTGATGGCACTGAAAGATCTGGCGGTATCGTCAGGGTCTGCGTGTACCTCAGCAAGCCTAGAACCTTCCTATGTGCTTCGTGCGCTTGGACGCGACGATGAGCTAGCACATAGCTCGCTGCGCTTCTCATTTGGTCGCTTTACGACCGAAGAAGAAGTGGATTATGCGATTGAGAAAGTGCGTGAAGCAGTCAACAAGCTGCGTGAAATGTCACCACTTTGGGACATGTACAAAGACGGTATCGATTTAAGTACCGTTGAATGGGCGCACCACTAACTCGAATAACGCGCCAGCTGGCAACAGTGAGCAATCATATTGAGGAAACGATTATGGCTTACAGCGATAAAGTAATTGACCACTACGAAAACCCACGTAACGTTGGCTCGTTTGAGAAAGGCGACCCATCGATTGGTAATGGCATGGTCGGTGCCCCTGCGTGTGGCGACGTCATGAAGCTACAAATCAAGGTGAATGACGAAGGCATCATTGAAGACGCCAAGTTTAAAACCTACGGCTGCGGCTCGGCAATTGCCTCGAGCTCGCTGGTTACCGAGTGGGTGAAAGGCCGCTCGATTGACGACGCTGCGGCGATCAAAAACTCTGAGATCGCTGAAGAACTAGAGCTGCCACCGGTTAAGGTGCACTGCTCAATCTTGGCGGAAGATGCCATTAAAGCAGCGGTCAGTGATTACAAGAAAAAACACCAGCAGTAAAACGAAGGGGTTGTTGATATATGGCTATTACCATGACTCAGGCGGCAGCAGATCGCGTCAGAGCGTTTCTCAATAACCGCGGCAAAGGCATTGGCTTGCGCCTAGGTGTGAGAACGTCAGGATGTTCAGGCATGGCCTATGTACTCGAATTTGCGGATGAGCTGCAAGAAGGCGATCAGGTTTTTGAGTACGATGATGTCAAGGTAATCGTCGATGGTAAGAGCCTGCTCTATCTCGAAGGGACAGAGCTGGATTTTGTCAAAGAAGGCTTGAATGAAGGTTTTCAATTCAACAACCCTAACGTGAGTAGTGAATGTGGTTGTGGCGAAAGCTTCAACGTGTAATCCGTGAGAGCACATGAATCATTTTGAACTTTTCGAGCTACCGTATCAGTTTGAGCTGGACGGTAGCTCGCTTTCTTCAACGTTTCGGGAATTGCAGCGCCAGTACCATCCCGATAATGTTGCCAGCCAAGACGAGAAAACCCGTCTGCAGGCGGTACAGAAAGCATCGCAAGTAAATGACGCGTTTCAGACGTTAAAAGATCCGGTTCGACGCGCTGAGTATATGCTGACGTTGCAAGGCATTGACTTAAAAGACGAACAGCAAACCATGCAGGATCCTGAGTTTCTGATGCAGCAAATGACGTTGCGTGAAGAACTCGAGTCGATTACCGATAATCAAGATGAAGCGGCGCTGTTTGATTTTGGTGAAAAAGCCCAGTCGCTCTACGACACATTGATTCTCGAGGTTAAACAGGCATTGGCTGCGTCACAGTGGCTAGAGGCCGCCGTGATTGTGCGCAAACTCAAGTTCGCAGAAAAGCTTCGCCATGAAGTGGAGCGTGTCGAAGATCAGCTGATGAGTTGATCGCCCTTTCGCCTGTCAACGCAGTAAAGTTTAAGGATTAGACATGGCACTGTTACAAATTTCAGAGCCCGGTCAAAGTGCCGCGCCGCATGAGCACAAGCACGCGGTCGGCATCGATTTGGGTACCACCAACACCTTGGTGGCCACGGTACGAAGCGGTACCGCAACCACCTTGAACGACGAGCAAGATCGGCCACTGATCCCTTCTGTGGTCCATTATGGTGATGATGCCATTTCCGTGGGCTATGATGCCCTCCCGTATGTGCAAACGGATAGCGCCAATACCTTGGTGTCTGTCAAACGCATGATGGGACGTTCATTAGACGATGTGCAAGCGCGTTATCCGCAACTTCCTTATCAGTTTTCACAAACCGAAAATGGCTTGCCACAAGTGGAAACCCGTCGTGGCGCGATTAATCCGGTGCAAGGCTCGTCCGATATCTTACGCACTGTGCGCGAACGTGCGGAAAAAAGTTTGGGCGACGCGCTTGAAGGTGTGGTGATCACCGTGCCCGCTTATTTTGATGACGCACAGCGTGCGGGGACCAAAGATGCGGCGAAGCTGGCGGGCCTCAACGTCCTGCGTTTGCTTAACGAGCCTACCGCTGCAGCGATTGCGTATGGTCTTGATTCAGGCCAAGAAGGGGTGATTGCGGTCTATGATTTGGGCGGCGGCACCTTTGATATCTCGATTCTACGCCTGTCTCAGGGCGTGTTTGAAGTGATGGCGACCGGTGGCGATTCCGCGTTGGGCGGTGATGATTTTGATCATCTGCTCGAGCAATGGATTTGTGAGCAAGCCGGGTTTGACACTCTCAGTGGCGATCAGCGCCGCACCGTGCTGCACGCGGCGACGCAGGCGAAAATTGCCCTTTCTTCTGCTGACAGCGCGTCCATCGATGTGCTGGGCTGGCAAGGCGAGCTGAGCCGTGAAACGTTCGATCAACTGGTTGCCCCACTTATTAAGAAAACCTTGATGTCATGTCGCCGTGCACTGAAAGATGCCGGTGTCAGTGCTGATGAAGTGCTGGAAGTGGTGATGGTGGGCGGCTCGACTCGAGTGCCCGCTGTACGTGAACAGGTTGGCTCGTTTTTCGGTCGTGAACCTTTGACCAGCATCGATCCCGATAAAGTGGTGGCCGTTGGTGCCGCGACGCAAGCCGATATTTTGGTGGGTAACAAGCCAGACTCTGACATGTTGTTGTTGGATGTGATCCCGCTTTCTCTTGGTATTGAAACCATGGGCGGTTTGGTGGAGAAAATTATCCCACGCAACACCACCATTCCTGTGGCAAAAGCCCAAGAATTCACCACGTTTAAAGATGGCCAAACCGGCATGAAAGTGCATGTGGTACAAGGTGAGCGTGAAATGGTGGACGATTGCCGCTCATTAGCACGTTTTAGCCTCAAAGGCATCCCACCGATGACGGCGGGGGCGGCCCATGTTCGCGTCACCTATCAAGTGGACGCTGATGGCTTGTTGTCCGTGACGGCGATGGAAAAGTCCACCGAAGTGGAAGCGTCTATCCAAGTGAAGCCCTCTTATGGCTTGAGTGATGACGAGATTGCCACCATGATCAAGTCGTCATTTACCCACGCGGAAGAAGACAAAGATGCCCGCTACTTGGCGGAGCAGCGTGTGGAAGCCGATCGTGTGATCGAAGGCTTGCTAGTTGCTATGCAACAAGACGGGGATAACCTGCTCAATGCTGACGAGCAGCAAGCGTTGGTGAAAGAAATAGAAGCCTTGATTGCCTTGCGCAACGGCAATGATGGCGCCGCCATTGAAGCCGGGATCAAAGCATTAGACAAAGCCAGCCAGACTTTTGCGGCACGCCGCATGGATCAATCGATTCGCAATGCGTTGGCCGGCCAATCCATTGATGAGGTGTAATCATGCCTAAGATTATTGTTCTGCCGCACCACGAGCTATGCCCAGAAGGTGCGGAACTGGAAGGGAAAGAAGGGGAAACTGTCCTCGATGTGGCGTTGAAAAATGGCATTGGCATTGAGCACGCGTGTGAAAAGTCTTGCGCGTGTACCACCTGCCATGTGGTGATCCGTGAGGGGTTTGACTCATTGGATGAAAGCGATGAGCTTGAAGATGACATGCTCGATAAGGCATGGGGGCTTGAGCCGGAGTCACGCTTGGGTTGCCAAGCCAAAATTACCGACGAAGATCTGGTGGTAGAGATCCCGCGCTATACCTTGAATCACGCAGCCGAAAATCATTAATCTAACGCTGCAACGGACGGAGAAGCAAGATGAGCTTAAAATGGACAGACTCACTCGATATTGCTATTGAGCTTTGTGACGCCTACCCAGATGTGGATCCGACAACGGTTCGCTTTACCGATTTACATCAGTGGATCACCGAGTTGGATGATTTTGATGATGATCCTGAGCGTTCCAATGAACGCATTCTCGAGGCGATCATTATGTGCTGGATGGATGAGCGAGACTGAGGGCTAGCTCTCGTGAGTGATTGATGATGCTTGTGTTATCGTCACCGGCTCGGCACAGTACCCGTGGCCAATAAAACATACATTCAAAGCGGGCCAATAGGCTCGCTTTTTTCATATTGCTGAGGCGTCCAGGCGTTTGCCTGAGGGCTCAGTGAGACACGCTGTACAGCAAAAGCAGCGAGACAGTACAAGGAGTGCAACATGTCAGATACATTAAAGGTTATTCTGTCGCATCAACCGGCGGCGCCACAGTGGGGCGATAATGCGCTGGTCTCTTTTGACACCGACAAAGCGGTGATCCATGCCTCCAACGATGCCAATCAGCGAGACAAGGTACAACAAGCGGCGCGCAAGCTTGAAGGGCAAGGCGTCCCGGCTCTGAGCTTGACCGGGGAGCATTGGGATCTTGAATTAGTGTGGGCATTTTACCAAGGGCTTCGCGGGCCCAAGAATAAGGTCGCCTTTACGCAGACCGTGTTGAACGAGGACGATACGCAAGAGTTCGAGCTTCGACAAACCGTAGGTGACTGGGTGCGCGATATCATCAACCAAACCGCAGAAGAAGTCGGCCCGCATCAGCTGGTGGCACGTGCGGGGGAATTTGTGAAATCCATGGCACCCGATCAGGTCACTTATAAAATCATCTCGGGCACGGATTTATTAGAGAAAGGCTGGAACGGCATTTATACCGTCGGTCGTGGCTCCGCGCGCAAGCCAACCATGTTACAACTTGACTATAACCCGACAGGGGATCCGGACGCGCCTGTGTATGCGTGTTTGGTGGGTAAAGGGATCACCTTTGATTCTGGCGGCTACAGCATTAAAGGCTCTGACTTTATGACCACCATGAAAGCGGACATGGGCGGTTCAGCGACGGCGACCGGAGCACTGGCAATGGCAATTGCCAAAGGGTTGAATAAGCGCGTTAAATTGGTGCTTTGCTGTGCCGAGAACATGATCTCAAGCAGCGCTTACAAACTGGGCGATATCATTACTTACAAAAATGGTGTGACGGTTGAAGTGCTCAATACCGATGCGGAAGGGCGCTTGGTACTCGCTGATGGCTTGATGTATGCCAGCGAGCAAAAACCTGAACTGCTGATTGATTGCGCCACGCTCACCGGATCGGCAAAAGCGGCACTGGGTAACGATTACCACGCCCTGTTTAGTTTTGATGATGAGCTCGCCCATCGCACGCTTGATGCGGCGCAAAAAGAAGGCGAGGGCATGTGGCCATTGCCTCTGGCGGAGTTCCACCGTCAGCTACTTCCTTCTTCGTTTGCCGATATCGCCAATGCGTCAATGGGGGCGTATATGCCGGGTGCGAGCACCGCAGCAGCATTCCTTTCCTATTTTGTAGAAGACTACCAAAAAGGATGGATGCACGTTGATTGCTCGGGCACCTATCGTAAAGCGGCCAACGACAAGTGGGCTGTTGGTGCGACTGGCATGGGCGTGAAAACCTTGGCGCGTGTATTGCTCGACCAAGCGAAATAAACCTTCGACACGTCGGGTGAAAGGTTAACAAAATTTTGTGTGAGTTAACGCTTCACCCGATTGGTCATAGGGACAGAGGACGAAATTTGCTAGGGTAGGCGCGTTGTTGCCCCTAGCGGGCGAGATTCAGACAGTGAAAGGACAAGCGAATGACCATTGAACGCACTTTTTCTATCGTTAAACCTGATGCCGTAGAGCGTAATTTAATTGGCACGCTTTATCAGCGTATCGAAAGTGCAGGTTTGCGTATCGTGGCGGCGAAAATGCTCCATCTTAGCAAAGAGCAGGCAGAAGGATTTTATGCCGAACATCAAGGGAAGCCTTTCTTTGAGTCCCTGGTTGGGTTCATGACATCAGGCCCTATCATGGTGCAAGTACTCGAAGGCGAGCACGCGATCAGCCGCTACCGAGAGTTGATGGGAAAAACCAACCCAGAAGAAGCAGCTTGCGGCACCTTGCGTGCTGACTATGCGGAAAGCATGCAATACAACTCGGTGCATGGTTCTGATAGCCCAGCGTCGGCAGAGCGCGAAATTGCGTACTTTTTCACCGCGGATGAAATTCATCCTCGCTGCTAAATCAAGCACCTGCTATTTAATCTTCCAAAAGAGGCATTAGCCTCTTTTTTTCTGCCTATCGATATCAGACGACCACATTGAATAACCCCGCGGTTAGAGAGTGGAAACTGTGATCCAAAGCCTGTACAATTTCGCGCCTTAAGCGCGTCCCGAGGTGATATATTGGCTATGATCAAGGTCAGGTATCGGCACGCGTGAGGCGATGATTCAGTCTTACCACCTAGCTAGTTCTTACGAGGCAACCCCCAATGACGACAGAGAAAGTTAATCTGCTTGATTTTGACAGGCAAGGATTGCGTGCCTACTTCGCTGATGAGCTCGGCGAAAAAGCCTTCCGTGCTGACCAAGTCATGAAGTGGATGTATCACTTTGGTTGCGACGACTTCGATGAAATGAACAACATCAACAAGAAGTTGCGTGAGAAGCTCAAGCGGGTGGCAGAAATTAAAGCCCCAGCAGTCAGTGAAGCGCATTACTCTCAAGATGGCACCATCAAATGGGCAATGCGTGTGGGTGGTCAAGACGTGGAAACCGTGTATATCCCCGAAGATGACCGCGCGACCCTGTGTGTCTCCTCTCAGGTAGGCTGTGCGCTTGATTGCAAGTTCTGCTCAACCGGAGCGCAAGGTTTTAACCGCAACTTGCGTGTGTCTGAGATCATCGGACAGGTATGGCGTGCGTCAAAAGAGATTGGCGTTGAGAAAGAGACGGGTCGTCGTCCGATCACCAACGTGGTGATGATGGGCATGGGAGAGCCGCTGCTCAACATGAAAAACCTGCTCCCTTCACTAAATTTGATGCTCGACGACAATGCGTATGGCTTATCTAAGCGCCGAGTCACCGTGTCGACATCTGGCGTGGTTTCTGGCCTGGAGCAAATGATTGGCAAAATCGATGTCGCGCTGGCGATCTCACTGCATGCGCCGAACGATGAGCTGCGTAGCCAAATTATGCCGATTAACGATCGTTGGGATATTGAGGCCTTTTTAGATGCGGTACACCGTTATATTGAAACCTCAAATGCTAACCGCGGCCGTGTGACGGTAGAATATATTTTGCTTGATCATGTCAATGACTATATGGAGCATGCGCGCCAACTCGCAGAGCTATTAAAAGACACCCCAGCGAAGATTAACCTGATCCCATTTAACCCGTATCCTGGATCGCCATTCAACAAGCCGAGCAATTCTCGTATTGATAGGTTTATGAAAACCTTAATGGAATACGACTTTACGGTGACGGTACGTAAAACACGGGGCGATGACATTGACGCAGCATGTGGTCAACTTGCCGGTGACATTGTCGACCGAACCAAGCGTGCCGAGAAGCGACTGGGCGCACAGGAGGTAATCCCTGTTCGACCCGTCTAACTGAGAGGGTGACAAGGGGATGGCATGACAAAAACGGTTTGGGTATTGGGCGTGCTGATGGCGTTGGCTGGATGTTCATCGTCAGGCTCGCCGCACAGCGAGACGAAATTTGATAAGATTCAAGCCGCAGAGGCGCGCATTGCACTGGGATTAGGCTATCTAAACAGTGATCGCTATCAACAAGCGCAGCAAAACTTGCAGCAAGCGCGCCAATATGCGCCTAACTACTATCGCACCTCGCTGTCGATGGCGTATTATCAACAACGTGTCGGTGAAAACGACAAAGCGGATCGCTTATATCAACAAGCGTTAGCGCAAGCGTCTGAAAAAGGTGATGTGTATAACAATTACGGTGTTTTCTTGTGCGAACAACAGCGATTTGCCGCGGCGAATGACGCATTTTTGCAAGCAGTCGTGCAACCGTATTATCATCGTGTGTCAGACAGTTATGAAAACGCGGCGTTTTGTCAGCTAAAAGCTGGCCACGTAGAACGCGCAAAAGCCTTGTTTAGCAAAGCGGTTGATCACGACCCGCTGAATGTCCGTGCTGGTTTACAACTTGCCAAATTAGAAATAGATACCGGGCAAGTGGCAGAGGCCGTCGCACGTATCAAGCGGCTCCACCAACGTGTTGGTGTTCAGCCTGCCGGACTGTTATTGCTAGTGAAAGCGTATCAGCAACAAGGCTACACGGAGCGAGCTGCCCATGACGCTCAGCGATTGGCGCAACGGTTTCCAGAATCCAAAGAATATCAATTGTACCTAGCGAATGAATACTGAACAGACGGAAGAACAAGCGCAATCTGATACCCAACCTGCGCCCGGGGAAGTATTAAAGCAAGCGCGAGAGAAAATGGGCTGGAGTGTTCGAGATGTGGCTGACCGACTTCGGTTGCGGGTCAGCGTCATTGAGGATCTTGAACAAAACAATCCGGACATGGATCAATTGGCCACGTTTACACGTGGCTATTTGCGATCCTATGCCAAGCTGATGCAAATCGACGCAGATCAGCTTTTAGGTAATAGCAATATGGAAGCAAGCAGTACGGCCACCGTACAAAAAATGCAAAGCTTCTCGCGCAAAACACGGCGGCAAAAAAGTGAAAGCCGCCTGATGTGGTTGTCTTGGGTGATCATCGCTATTGCGGTCGGGATCACGGGGGTATGGTATTGGCAAAACCAGCAGGCTATGACGTCTGTGCCGACACAGCTGGATAGCCAGCAAGCGGATGAACTTGTCACTACGCCATCAGAGCAAGATAGCGCGATGGTTGCCGCAGAGGCACCGGCGATGGCCGAGCCTGCGATGACAGATTCGACGGCCTCACAAGGGGCGGAGTTACAAGAAACTGACACACAAGATACCGCGAACGAGCCGGTATCTAATCAGGAGAACCGCTCAGTGTCGACGGAGCCAGAATCAGCCACGGCGGTTGAGCCGGGGCAAACGAACGAGGCGATGACGCAAACTGAACCTGAGGCACAACCAGCGCCAGCGTCTGAGGATGAAGCCCCCGCCAGTACGGTCAATAATCGTCTAGTGATGACCTTTAGTGGTGATTGCTGGATAGATGTGCGAGATGCCAATGGCGAACGACTGGCAACCGGGATAAAATCTGAGGGTGAGCAAGTGACCTTAACGGGTGACATCCCGTATCAATTGGTATTGGGTGCGCCCAGCGTGGTGAAAATCACCTTTAATGGCGACAACATTGATCTTGATGGCTTCCCAACCGGCCAAGTAGCTCGGTTGCGCCTTCCGCAGTAATCAGAGAACGTCGATATGCACAACGAAACACCCATCAAACGTCGTCCGTCAACGCGCATCAATGTCGGCAATGTGCCGATTGGTGATGGCGCGCCGATTGCCGTGCAATCTATGACCAACACGCGAACCACAGATGTGGCCGCCACTGTGGCGCAAATCAAAGCGCTAGAAGGAGTGGGGGCAGATATCGTTCGGGTCTCGGTACCCACTATGGACGCGGCGGAAGCGTTTAAAGAGATTAAAGCGCAAACCTCGATCCCTTTAGTAGCAGACATCCACTTTGACTACCGCATTGCACTAAAAGTGGCGGAGTATGGTGTCGACTGTTTGCGTATCAACCCAGGGAATATTGGTAAAGAAGAGCGCATTCGGGCGGTGGTGGATGCCGCACGTGACAAAAACATTCCAATCCGGATTGGTGTGAATGGCGGCTCACTGGAGCGCGATCTGCAAGAAAAATACGGGGAACCAACGCCCGACGCTTTGGTGGAGTCGGCGATGCGTCATGTCGATATCCTTGACCGTCTTAACTWTGACCAATTTAAAGTCAGTGTGAAAGCGTCAGATGTATTCCTAGCGGTTGAGTCTTATCGCAAACTCGCGCAGCAAATCGATCAGCCCCTTCACCTTGGTATCACCGAGGCCGGTGGTGTGCGTGCTGGTGCGGTTAAGTCATCGGTGGGTTTAGGGATGCTATTAGCGGAAGGTATTGGTGATACCTTGCGTGTATCACTCGCCGCCGATCCGGTCGAAGAAATCAAAGTTGGTTTCGATATTCTTAAATCACTGCGTATCCGCTCTCGCGGTGTGAACTTTATTGCCTGTCCGAGCTGTTCGCGTCAAGAGTTTGATGTGATTGGTACGGTTAATGCGCTCGAGCAGCGCGTGGAAGACATACTGACCCCAATGGATGTCTCTGTGATTGGTTGTGTGGTCAATGGCCCAGGTGAAGCCGAAGCGTCTCACCTCGGCTTGGCAGGGGGTAACAAGCGCAGCGCTTATTACCTCGATGGTAAACGCCAAAAAGAGCGCTTTAATAACGACAACTTGGTGGATGAGCTGGAGGCCAAAATCCGCGCCAAAGCGGCCATGATGGATGAACGCAACCGCATCAAGGTGTCTCAAATCGATCAAGAAGGCTAAGCCGTTAGGCGGCCTTCTCCCCTTTTATATCATTTCGGTAACGGAAGTTAACGTGGCTAAAACAATTCAAGCAATTCGAGGCATGAATGACTGCCTCCCGTCTCAATCTCCTTTATGGCAAAAGCTCGAATCTACCATTAAAAACGTAGTGAGCGCTTACGGCTATAGTGAAGTTCGCATGCCTATTGTGGAAGCGACGCATTTGTTTAGCCGTGCCATTGGTGAAGTGACAGACGTTGTCGAAAAAGAAATGTATACCTTCGATGACCGCAATGGTGACAGTCTCACTTTGCGCCCTGAAGGGACAGCGGGCTGCGTCCGAGCCGGGATTGAAAATGGTCTGCTGTACAACCAAGAGCATCGTCTTTGGTACATCGGACCAATGTTCCGTCACGAGCGTCCGCAAAAAGGCCGTTATCGCCAGTTCCATCAATTTGGTGTGGAAGTCTTTGGCCTCAATGGCCCAGACGTGGATGCTGAGCTAATCATGATGACCGCACGTATGTGGCGCGAGCTGGGCAWTGCGGAACATGTGCGATTGGAGCTTAACTCAATCGGCTCACCACAAGCGCGTGCGAATTATCGTCAAGCGCTGGTGGACTTTTTGATGCAACACGAATCTGTGTTAGATGAAGACAGCAAGCGCCGCATGCAGACCAACCCATTGCGCGTGCTGGATACCAAAAACGCAGACATCCAAGCCATTCTAGTGGATGCGCCTCAGCTCGGTGACTACCTGGATGACGAATCAAAACAGCATTTTGCGCGTTTGTGTGAACTCTTGGACGCGGCAGGTATCGAATACCAAGTAAACCACCGTTTGGTACGTGGTCTCGACTACTACAACCGGACCGTGTTTGAGTGGATCACTGATAGCTTGGGGGCGCAAGGCACGGTGTGCGGTGGTGGCCGTTATGACGGCTTGGTTGAGCAACTCGGCGGCAAGGCAGCCCCTGCTGTTGGGTTTGCAATGGGCTTAGAGCGTCTGGTTCTAATGCTGGAAAACCTTAACCAAGATGATGTCCGCCCGGCCGTGGATGTGTATATGGTCACAGCCGGCGAAGGTGCCATGGCTGTGGGGATGAAACTGGCGGAGCGCTTACGCGAGCAGGTGCCAGGGCTACGTGTGATGTCGCACTTCGGCGGTGGTAGCTTTAAGAAACAGTTTAAGCGCGCGGACAAAGTCGGCGCCTCTGTGGCGCTGGTGTTGGGCGAAGATGAAGTCGCCAACGGCACAGTGGCGTTAAAAGATTTGAAAGGCGGCGAGCAACAAACACTGAATCAGGATGAGATCGCCGCGTCACTAAAAGCATTGATTTAAGAGGACAGAACGTGGACGTCTACACCACAGAAGAGCAGCAGGTTGAAGCCATTAAAAAGTGGTGGCGAGACAATGGTAAGGCCGTTGTAATCGGTGCCGTTGTCGGTTTGGGTGCGTTATATGGTTGGCGTTATTTCCAGTCACAGCAACTGGCGAACCAATCGCAAGCCTCGCAGCAATATGAACAGGTAGTAAGTGGCATTGAAAGCGGTGATACCGTGTCACTGAGCGAGCTAGAAGGCCATGAAGGTTATCGTGCCTTGGCGGCATTACAGCTGGCGCAAAAGCATGTTGCGCAAGGAGAGCTGGACAGTGCCCAGGCGCAACTCAAAAACGCGCAGCAAGCCGTGAAAGATGACGCCCTGTATGGACTCGTCACCACACGACTGGCGCGCGTTGAGGCAGAGTTGGAAAATTATTCAGCCGCATTGAACGAACTCGACAAAGTGACCGCCGAAAGTTGGACGGCGAAAGTGGCAGAGATCCGTGGTGACGTCTTGCTTCGTCAGGGCGACAAGCAGGCAGCGCGAGACGCGTATGCAGCGTCATTGGCGGCGGCGGAAAGCCCAACCGTTAACATGAAGCTTGATAATCTGAGTCAATAAGGTCGTGGTATGAAAAAACGATTATGGCGTATGGCTGCAATGGCCACGACCATGGCGATACTGGCAGGCTGTGCCGGTGAAGAAGATGTGGTGCAAATGGCGCCACTGCCTTCAGTGACCAATGAGATTTCATCAACCCAGCATTGGCAGGCACAAGTGGGTGACGGGGTCGGCCAATACTATTCCGCGCTTCAGCCTACAGTGGCGTATGACAAAGTGTTTGCGGCGGACCGCCAAGGTTTAGTCGCCGCCTTTGATCTAGAAAGCGGTGACGCTGTCTGGCAACAGTCGGTACAAACCGAGACACCGGCGTTGCTTTCTGGCGGCTTGAGCGCCTCATACGGCAAAGTGTATGTGGGTGGCGAAACCGGTCAAGTTTACGCACTGGATGCCGAAACCGGCGAGCGGGTTTGGCAACAGAACGTGAATGGTGAAGTACTGGCCAAGCCTTTGGTGGAAGCTGGGTTGGTGATCGTTAATACCAGCCGTGGTGAGTTAGTGGCACTGGATGCAGAATCGGGCGAGCCACAGTGGAATAACGCTAATGATGTGCCGAACTTGAGCTTGCGCGGTGAAAGTGCGCCAGTGACTATTTCCGGCGGGGTATTCTGGGGGATGGCCAATGGACGCTTAGGCGCTGCCATGATCGAAAACGGCCGCTCAATATGGCAGATCCCTATCTCGACCCCAAAAGGGGCGACCGAGATTGACCGTTTAGTGGATGTGGATGCGACCCCAGTAATCGATGGCGACCGTTTGTATGCAGTAGGCTATAATGGCCAATTAGTCTCTATTGATTTGCGCTCCGGGAAAGCGGCGTGGAAGCGGGACTTTTCCTCTGCCAAAGACTTCCTCGTCGCAGGCAATAGTATTTATCTTATTGATGATAAAGATAATGTCGTTGCGTTAGATGCACGTAACGGCCTAGAAAAGTGGCGCAATACACAGTTAGCGTACCGTATCTTAACCGCGCCAGCGGCAAGCGGCGGCTATCTGGTGATCGGCGACAGCCAAGGCTACTTGCACTGGCTTGACCCGCAAACGGGGGACTTTGTCGCGCAACAATCTCTAGAAGGGAATGGGATTGCAGTTGCACCGGTACAAACCGATGATGGCTATATTGTGGTCACCCGTGATGGTCAACTGAGAAAGCTGAGTATCGAGTAAGCGAAGCCATCCAGTTCTATTTTTAGGCTCCTGGCTGCCAAGACAGTCGGGAGCCTTGTTTATTAATAAAGCGAATGAAAAGAAGAGGTCTACATGATTCCTGTTATAGCCCTAGTGGGGCGCCCGAATGTGGGAAAATCGACGCTCTTTAACCGTCTTACCCGCACACGCGATGCATTAGTAGCGGATTTTCCGGGACTGACCAGGGATCGAAAATACGGCAAGGCATTGCTAGATGATCACGAATTTATCGTGATTGACACCGGCGGCATTGACGGCACCGAAGAAGGTGTAGAAACCAAGATGACAGAGCAGTCGCTGGCGGCGATTGAAGAAGCCGATGTCGTGCTGTTTATGGTCGATGGTCGAGCCGGTCTGACCCCAGCGGATCAGGATATTGCTCGACATATTCGTACCCGTGAAAAAACTACCTTCTTGGTGGTGAACAAAGTRGATGGTATTGATCCAGACACGGCGACGGCTGATTTTTGGCAGTTAGGCATGGATAACATGTTCCAGATCGCTGCCGCGCATGGCCGAGGTGTTAGCGGCCTGATTAATCGTGCGTTGACGCCTTTGGTGGAGCAAGTGTCAGCTGACGAGGACGATGCGCAAGCAGGCGTGATCGATTTGACCGAGGAAGCCGATACGCTCGACAGTGGCGAAGACGCGGTTAAAACCGAAGAGCAGGCGGAAAGCGAGTATGAATACTTACAATCGCTACCGATTAAAATTGGGATCATTGGCCGGCCCAATGTGGGTAAATCAACCCTGACGAACCGCATGCTTGGTGAAGAGCGCGTGGTGGTTTATGACATGCCTGGCACAACCCGCGACTCGATTTACATTCCCATGGAGCGTGATGGTCGCGAATACGTGATGATTGATACCGCCGGGGTGCGACGTCGTAAACGAGTGACCGACAAGGTAGAAAAATTCTCGGTGATCCAAACCCTCAAGGCGATTGAAGATGCCAACGTGGTGTTATTGGTCATCGACGCACGCGAGAATATCTCAGACCAAGACTTAAGCTTGCTTGGTTTTGCACTGAATGCTGGGCGCTCGATTGTTTTGGCGGTCAACAAGTGGGATGGCTTGGACAGTGAAGTGAAAGAGCGTGTGAAGTCAGAGCTTGATCGCCGCTTAGGGTTTGTCGACTTTGCCCGTGTGCATTTCATTTCTGCGTTGCACGGCACCGGGGTCGGTCACTTGTTTGAGTCGATTCAAGAGGCGTATCAGTCAGCGACAAAACGTGTTGGAACCGCTATGCTCACCCGCATTTTGAAAATGGCGCAAGATGACCATCAACCACCGATGATCCGTGGACGTCGGGTGAAGCTCAAATATGCGCACGCAGGAGGCTACAACCCACCGATTGTGGTGGTTCATGGTAACTTGGTCAAAGAGCTACCAGATWCTTATAAGCGTTATTTGATGAATTACTATCGGCGAACCCTGGATATTATGGGCACGCCAATAAAGATCCAATTCCAAAACAGCGAAAACCCCTATGAGGGGAAAAAAGAAAAGCTGACATTATCTCAATCCCGTCAGCGTAAACGCTTAATGGATATGGTGAAAAACCGCAATAAGAAGTGATAGAAAGCCCAGCAGCGATGCTGGGCTTTTTTGATCGCGACATGGCGAGCCCGATCTCTGTTGGGATCCGTAACCGAATAAAAGTGATCTAAATCACGTTAATGGGCGCGTTTATCTGTTGTCTTAGATCCTAGTCCATTGCGCTGCCGCTCAGGTTTTGAGCGGTGGTAAAATCGACACCCCTTTCTACATCACACTTTTTGATTATTCTGGATCTAGGCTGTAATAAAACATCATTTAGATTTTTATCCTTCCATAAATCCAAATGCAGAACATGTAACTTATGCTTTCGGGAAGTGTATTGATAAATATTCTTTTCAGGGTAGGAAGCTGATCAGGGGGAATAAACCCCCAGATCGCGCGATCGCTTACTGATCGGTCAGATGTCTGTTGTGCAGAGTTTAATCAGGAGATTGATGCGGGTGTCGTTGTTGTACCACGCTGGTGACATCGCCGTTGCTGAGCTGGGTGTGTAAGGTATCATCCTCTTTGAGCTGGTTGATGTTAGTGACGATGTGTCCATCACTATCACGGCTAATTGAATAGCCGCGAGAAAGGGTGGCAAGTGGGCTGACCGCATCTAAGGTGGCGACCAAGGTCGCGAGTCGCTGTTGCGCATGGGACAGGTGCGAGTCCATCGCGTGGGTGAGGCGTTGATGGTATTGCGCCAATTGACCCTGATGTTGCTGAATACGACGGTCAGGCGTCATGCGCTGCAATCGAGTATCTAGCGTGTTCAGTTGGCTGCTGTACCGTGAAAACTGCCTAGTGAGTGCCTGGTGCATTCGTCGTTGTAGCTCATCAATATGCTGACTTTGCTGTTGCAAACGCCGACGAGGGTGCTGATGCGACAAACGGTGTTCGTGCTGCGTCAGTGCCCGTTGCTGGCGATACAAGAGGGTGCCGATCGCGTTTTTGAGCGCTTGCTCGCGCTGCTGATATTGCTGCAAGCGATAACTGAGGTCACGGCTCACTAATTCCGCGGCGGCTGATGGCGTCGGCGCGCGCACGTCGGCAACAAAGTCGGCAATGGTGACATCGACCTCATGGCCCACGGCGCTGACGATGGGGATCTGACTGGCGGCGATAGTACGGGCGACAATTTCTTCATTAAAGCACCATAAATCCTCGAGTGAGCCGCCGCCACGGCCAACAATCAGCACATCACACTCGTTGCGCGTATTCGCGCGTCCTATGGCTTGGGCAATAGAAACCGCCGCCTCTTGCCCTTGTACCAGCGTGGGGT
>NZ_MUET01000140.1:0-2097 GCF_001995685.1 Salinivibrio sp. IB282
ACTCAATACAATCAAAGCCAGCGTGACAACACTAACCATCAAAGGATCAGTCATTGGTTATCCTCCGCAATGGGCTGCTCGGTGAGCGTAACCCGCACCGACGTGGGAATGTGCCGTTCAATGCTTAATACATCCACTTCAAGATGGCGCATAATTGGTTGACTCTCCGCCAGTTCGGATGGGTCAATCGGCAGCGCAATTGTCACCGTATCCCCTACGGCTGGCAATGCGCCACACGCCGCAATCAACACGCCAGCAATGGTTTCGACATCACCTCGCGGCAGATCATAGCCAATCGCACGCTCCACCTCGTCGATGTGCACATCACCATCCATCAACCAGACATTGTCACTTTCAGGGATAACCGCCTCGGCATGATCACTATCATGCTCGTCGGTAATTTCCCCTACGATCTCCATGGCCAAATCTTCAATCGTTAATACCCCGGCAAAGCCGCCATATTCATCAATCACACATGCCAGTTGATTGGTCGAACGCACCAACTGATCCAGCGCATTTGGCAACGGCATTAATGTGGGGAGAACACTGGCCGGACGCATCACTGACGCCACGGTATCATCCGAATGGGACTCTGTTTTCGCGAGAACGTCTGCCAGATGCACCACGCCCACCGGCGCATCATAATCATCAAGCACCGGATAACGGGTGTGGGCTTGCGCCATCAGCGCCAACAATTCGGACAGCTTGGTTTCTGGCGACACCCAATCAACTTGCGAACGCGGCACCATCGCATGCTCAACATCGCGCGCAGGAAAATCCAGGATCCTATCCATCATCAGTGACAACTCCACCGGCAAATCTCCGCTTTCTCGCGAGTCGGCGATAATATGGTGTAAGTCGTCTTCTGAGGCACTCATATCAAGATCATGTACCGGTTGAATCCCCACCATCCGCAGCACCAGGTTGGCCGATTTATCAAAGAAACTGATGATCCAACCAAACACCGACATATAAATCAGTGTCGACCGCGACATCATACGCGCCATGGGTTCAGCATTGGCAATGGCTAAGTTTTTCGGGTAAAGCTCACCCAAAATCATTTGCACAATCATCGCCACCGCAAGCGTCGCCATGGTGCCAATCGCGATCCCCGCTTCCAGCGACAAGCCTAGTTGTTGCAATAAAACGCCCATCGACTCGCCGACCAACGGCTCGGCAACAAAGCCCAACACCAAGCCGGTGACCGTGATACCAAGCTGCGCGCCAGACAGCATAAAGCTCGTCCGTTTTGTCACCGCCAGCGCTCGCTTTGCCGACGCATCGCCCGTCGCGGCTAGGGTCGCAAGCTTTGCGCGATCAACCGCCATATAGGCAAACTCTTGCGCCACAAAGTAGCCATTGGCGGCAATAATTAACAAGATAAAGAAAAGACCGAGCAGGAGGGTAATCATAGGTTCAATCATGACTGCATCCTTTGTTGGTGACAACGTACCAGTGAAGGGGAGTGACAATCGACGCGTGTTGGATCCACAAAATATGCCTTATGTAGAAAGAGGAATCGGAGTATATTCTGGTGATATCGATACAGTCTAGTTAATTTTTGTACACCTCACCGTCACGCGTTTGGCAGCCAAACGATTTAATACTTTTATCAATCAAATGCTCACCTTATCTTGACCCGGCTAGTGGCTGCCCCTCATCATTATTTCTACCATTCTTTGTTCGTTTGTGGTCATGCGTCTTGAATACACAGGCCCGATGCCAGAATGCATCGGCTTTCTTTTACTGCCCCGCTTCTCGATGATGGCCTTTTTCTCTGCCGTCGAGCCACTGCGTATTGCCAACCAGATCAGTGGCAAGCAGCTATTTGATTGGCAAATGATCAGTGAAGATGGCAAACCAGTGAAGGCGTCTAACGGCATGTCACTGCTGGCCGACAAAGCGATTGATGCGGTGCATGACCTGCCCTCGCTGGCCGTGTGTAGCGGTTTTGATCCTGAAGCCTATTTAAGTCGCCCCTTAATGCGCTGGCTGCACCGCCTTGATGCGGCAGGTTGCGCGCTCGGCGGGCTCGATACCGGCTGCTTTTTGCTGGCCGCTGCCGACTTGCTCAAGGGTGAGCGGGTCACCTTACAT
>NZ_MUET01000141.1:0-1962 GCF_001995685.1 Salinivibrio sp. IB282
GTAACGTACCGATCACCGTGTCGCCAACTTGAATCGTCTCAACATCCAAATGAGGGAGCCACGCATCCACCTGCACATTTTGTCTTGCACACCATTCTACGGCGCCTTGATGGCGTGTTACCAAATAGATCATGCCGCACTGACTCCTACCCGCATCCTTCTATGCTAGCGCATGTTTTGTTGGCACTTAGCCAGCGCGGCCTCAATGGCTTTGATCGTGACCGGCTCGCAAAGCGCAATATTGACGTCGTTAGCACGGTTGCGCATTGCATCAGGACAAGCATAAACACTCACTAATAAGCTTTGCCCATATACCCCCCCCAACTTACGGCTCAGGTTATCCAGTTTTTGGGTCACATCTTGGCTGTTGGCAAATTTAGATTGCCAATTGACTGCCTTACATTCGATGGTTAACAGCTGATTATTGTGGCGCACTAACACATCAAATTCGTTGTTTTTACCTTTACTCGCGGTGTTTTCAGTTAGAAAGTTTGCGCGATCACGGCGATCGCCCCATACACCTTCCACATTCATCATCACTTCTTCAAACCCGGCGCCTTTGGCAAGTAGGTAGGTTAATTCCTCTAGCCACATTCCAGCTAAATAGCGGCATGCCTCATAGCTGGTAAAGGTGATCTCCTGTTCTCCCTCGCTCCATTTAATCAAACCTTCATCCGCCAATCGTTGATAGAGCTTGGYCCATGTATTGAACGGCGCGTGGGAAAGGATTTGGGTCGCCGTATTCGGGTAATCTTTGGCTGCCTCACTCGCGTGAAATTGTAGCTGCCCGAGCATCTGGGGGTTTTTCTCCTTACTATAGTGCTTGGCTAAAAACCGGCTCAAGGCTTCACGCGCCACCACCGCGTCATCGTTGGTGGCATCAATGGCGTCGGTCATCATAAAGCCATTGGCTTCAAGCAACTGATCCAAGCTGAGCACCGACTGATAAGGCAAGGGAGGCAACTGCAGCCCGTCTTCGTCGTTTAAGATCGGAATCGCTTTGTTTTGGCTATCGGTATAAATGATTAACGCCCAATTGGGATCTTGCCCTGGCTCCGCGTGCGCTTTGGCCATGATGTTGTATTGGTTAAACGCGTTGGTAAAGGTGAGTGACATGGGTTTGGTGCCGCCGGTGGCATTCAATATCCAGCGCATATCCGCAAACTCGGTGCTGAGACGATCGATCACCTCGCGCGCTTGTTGTTTCAGCGCCGCCACATCATGACTACTACGGCCTTCAAAGAGTGTCACTTCAATATCGCGATCACGATACATATCGGCTAACGCCTCGGCGCGCGCTTTGAGCGTGTGATCGCCAAGCACCAGGATCACATGCGTGCAGGCGTTGTCGCCCAGTGCGGGAATAAGATTCGGGAGCAGTTGGTTCGAGACCAGATTGATATGGACGTGTTGCATGGCATCTCCTTATGGGGCTGGGGTAATGGGTCGCTAAACGCTGCCCAGTATCGCGGGCAACTGATGAGGATAATCTTATCGATTATTCGACGCCAGCGCACGGATCACCAATTGGTGATGGCAGAAAAATCAAGCACAAGGAGGTGCCCTTTCGTCAGGGCATGGAATCAAGATCCTAGGACCTAGGATTCTAGGACCTAGGCACTGCCTATCAATCCCTTTAGTCAGGGCATAGTCCGTGAGAACCGAGCGTCACACACAGAGCAGGCGTGGAAAGACTAGTCTTAATCCCTTTAGTCAGGGCATGGTCCGTGAGGACCTCAACTCAAAAGAGCACCGCAACAATCCCATATCGTCTTAATCCCTTTAGTCAGGGCATGGTCCGTGAGGACATTGAAAACCAATATCCACTTGTTAACCAACTAAAGTCTTAATCCCTTTAGTCAGGGCATGGTCCGTGAGGACGCGCTGGAATACGGTATCGTGTGGACGCCGTCATGGTCTTAATCCCTTTAGTCAGGGCATGGTCCGTGAGGACCAGAAATC
>NZ_MUET01000142.1:0-1862 GCF_001995685.1 Salinivibrio sp. IB282
GTTTCGGAATGCCCTCTTTCAATCCGTGCATATGGCGATAAGCGGTGCCAATCTGCTAGAGGCAGACAGCTTAGACAGTCTAAATCAGATCTTGGCGCGAGAGGCTGAGGTCGACTTGGTGCTACTGGATCTAAAAATGCCGGGCGCCAATGGTATGTCSGGCTTAATTGCGCTGCGTCACCATTATCCTACCCTGCCGATTGTGGTGATATCTGCCAGTGAAGAGCCGAGCGTGATCCGCCAGGTACGCGCTCATGGTGCCTTTGGCTTTATTCCTAAATCCAGCGATATGCGTGCATTGGTACAATCGTTAACCCAAGTGCTCGAAGGCACCCCCTGCTTTCCTGATGATCTCGGCGAAGACGATGAAAGCGAGCGCTTATCTGACAAACTCGCCACACTGACGCCACAGCAGTATAAGGTGTTGCGGATGCTATGCGACGGGCTTTTGAACAAACAAATCGCCTACGACCTGTCGGTTTCCGAGGCGACTATTAAAGCGCACATGACAGCCATCTTTCGTAAGCTAGGAGTAAAAAACCGCACTCAAGCGGTGATTTTATTGCAGCAATCTAATATCGAACTTTGATACGCTAGCGCCCCAGACGCCGACTTTGGAGCGCTTATGTTAAGTATTCTTGCTACGCAATTCGTGATTTTATGGGCCGTGATCGACCCTGTCGGTAGCGTGCCCATTTATCTCTCACAAACCAGCCACATGTCCGCCAAACAAAAACGCCGTGTCGCGGTGAAAGCCGTGGCAATTGCCTTTGCTATTTTGCTGTTCTTTTTAATTATCGGTCAGATTTTGCTCGAAGCCATGCAAATCCCCTTGCCCGCGTTCCAAGCAGCTGGTGGTTTGGTATTACTGTTGTTTTCGTTAACCATGATTTTCGGTGAAGGAAAACCCGGCCAAGAAGCCAAAATGCTGAGTGAAAACGTGGATAAAGCCGAAATTGCCGCCACCGCAGTTTATCCGCTCGCCGTCCCTTCCATTGCTTCTCCTGGCGCCATGATGGCGGTGGTCATGCTCACAGATAACAATCGGTACGCCATTGCTGAACAAGCGGTGACCGCTGGGGTGATGTTTTTTGTATTGATCGCGACCTTGGTCTTACTCCTCGGGGCCAATGTGACTCACAAAGTGATTGGCAACGTCGGCGCGTCGATTATCAGCCGCGTCATGGGGCTGATACTTGCCTCGGTCGCCGTTGCTAATTTGCTCGAAGGGATCCAAAAGTTTTACCACTTAACTTAGACCTTTGGCGCAAATCTTAGCTGGCTCAACCCGAGCCAGCCGTACCTAGCTCACAAAAACCCTGCTTTTTCCGATCATTATCACTTACTGCGCTCGACTAAAGTTGCAATGTCGCGCTGTTCATCCCCTGCTATCGTCTTCAAGTAACATTCCATTAACGTACTAAACAAGGAGAAGGCGATGGCGTTTCAAAGCAAGGAACACGCGAAAGCCTACTGGGACAGAAACGTAAAACTGATGGTCAGTCTGCTGATTGTCTGGTTTGTTGTCTCATTCGGCTGTGGGATCTTATTCGTGGATGCCCTCAATACCATTCAAATTGGTGGCTATAAACTTGGATTCTGGTTTGCTCAGCAAGGATCGATTTATACCTTCCTCGGCATCATATTTGTGTATGCCAAACAAATGCGCAAACTCGATCGCGAGTTCGGCGTGGACGACGAGTAAGAGGACTAACACATGGATTTAAGAACCATTACTTATATTGTTGTCGGGTTCACGTTCGCCCTCTATATCGGGATTGCGATCTGGGCACGCGCAGGCTCCACCAAAGAGTTTTATGTCGCCGGTGGCGGGGTTAACCCTGTGGCCAACGGGATGGCAA
>NZ_MUET01000143.1:0-1830 GCF_001995685.1 Salinivibrio sp. IB282
CCAATTGTACAACGTTGCCTCGCTGATGTGTTCTTCGGCTGCAATTTCCGAGATAGTTTTATTATTCGGCGGCAACAGTTTCTTGAGGATGGCGGCTTTTCTTTCTTCGGAATATCTCGGCATAGTGTCCTCCGTTACCCCTCCATTGCTGGATTTTTGGGCGATTCAATATCTGGACAACTATCCTGACACCGGGGGCTAGAGACTAGAGACTAGAAGCTAGGGCTCGCTCTGAGCTCTTTCTAGTCTCTAGCTTCTAGAAGCGAAGCGTCTCGTCTCTTCCCCGCTTTCAATCTTTTATCATCTTATCCATCATTTGTTCTATCAATGGGCTTGGGTGGCCGTTGTCGTCGGTAAGAAAATAAGTATGGCCCCAATTTGGGTCGAAGTGGTCGTTAAAGGCGTCGCAGTCGGTTATCGTCACTTTGTTCGCAGGAAGTGCGTCGAGGTTTTCGGGGCCAGTCATGCCTAATCGCCGGGTGACGGTGCGGTGGCGTACGTTGACCACTTTTGAGGCGGCCATGGCGATATCATCGGCAGCATAGTAAATGTGGACTTGTTTGGCGGCATCCAGCACTGCCCTGCCCGGTTGGTGTGGCTCTAGGGCTTGGTTATCAACATCGGCGGCCATCATAAATATATGCCGAAACCATTGCGGCATAGTGTCGAGCCCGGCGTGTTGGTGCCAATGGGAAAAAGTGCTGATTAAGGTGCGATTGCCCATGGAGTGAGCAAGCACGTTCATGCGTCGTTTGCACGGGGTGGTTTGTTGCTCGGGGGCGCGGCGCCAGTCATCAAACATCGCCAGTAAGCGGCTAAACGCCAAGCCTGACGCGGTGGCGGCGAGTTGGTCGTCCCAGTAGTCATCGATAGCACCGAGCCGGCCATCGTCGTCACAGGGCCAGATAACCGGCACCACCAGCATAGCGTTGGGTGCAAGGCGATCAAACTGGTGTTGTAACGTCTGCGCCATTGGAAAGATGTTGCGCTCCATTTGGTTGTTGTAGCCATGGAGCAAAAAGAGGATTTGAGTATGCGCGGGTAAGGCTTTCAATTTGGCCATAAACGGCGCCGCGGTGATCTCTTGGTATTCATCCTGCTCGGCGCGCTGGCAAAAATATACCCACTTTGAGATATCGGTATTTTGGTTATCAAAGTTTAACCAACGGCCAGCCTCACTGGTCGGCCCTTGTTCAGGAATACGGCTGGTAATAAATAACATGGCATCATCCACCGGTTATGAATGTGCGGTGAGGATAAGCGAGGTAGGTGGTTGAGTTGTATGGTGTTTGGGGGATTTTGCGAGGGAGTGGGCGGAAAGAGGGGCTAGAGACTAGAGACTAGAGACTAGAGACTAGAGACTAGAGACTAGAGACTAGAAGCGAAGCGTCTCGTCTCTTTCCGTATTCCGTCAGCGAAGCGTTCTGTATTCAAAAATCTTGAATATCGCGTAGGTCGGTATAAGCGCCTTCTCGATCGYRCAAGCTTGGTGTGATTTCCGCCGCGCGCCCGTTGCWCGGCGCCATCGGACATCAAAGCCAAMRATTAACCYCGATGTTAAATTGGGCGCCGATCGTGACGGCGCCCCTTGGCAATGTGCACATACCCATCATCGTGCCGGGGCTTGTGTCACCTACGCCAATGGCACCATCAATGTCTAAATTTTGGCATCGATGAAATTTACTAGGGATTGTGCCATCTCTCATCCTCGCAGAAAATGACCTGCGATCAAGGCTAGTCCTTGAAGCATGGCAGCCCTTGAGATTGACGCCATTCCGGTAGATTTCAAGGTAGTTGACCAGATTTTCTAATTAAGCGGCACTTTTTTGA
>NZ_MUET01000144.1:0-1819 GCF_001995685.1 Salinivibrio sp. IB282
GTGGATGATCATCGGCGATAACGATGGTGTGTTGCGCTTCCATAATGCGGCTATCTTCCCTTTGTTTTCAATAAAGCTACCACCAGATATGGGGTTTATCAATTTTGTAACAAGAGAACTAAGAGATTGATCATTCCTTGCTTTTTACTGACGGCATCAGTGCATGTTCATTGAGGTGAGCGAGAAATGCCTCAGGAGGTAAAAAGCCGGTTATACGCGCCGCTTGATCACGTTCACCCGTGGGAAGCCAAAAATCGAGAGTCGGTAAGCCTGCAACCGCTTGGCTACGCATCAAGGCAAAATCTTCCGGACGGTTTTCACTCAGGTTCACTTTAATCCGGTGCATGTGGCTAAGCTGCTGAGCCACTGCCGGGTCAGTGAAGGTTTTTTGCGCGAATTGTTTACACGGAATGCACCAATCGGCGTAGTAATCAACCAAAGCGATTTGCTGATTAGCCGCGGCGCTGGCGAGCTCTGCATCAAGCGCGGCTTGCGAGTTGACGGTGATAAATGCCGGTGCGGTGTCAGACGCTTTCGGCGGCGCGGTGACTTGTTGCGAGCGAACGATGTAAAGCGCACCAGCACCCAGTGCGGCAATCAATAACCCAGCCGTTAGTGAAAAGCGGCGACCCTGTCTCATACTTTTTCCTTTTCATGCCAATAGGATGAGTATACACACATACCATGACTCGCTTAGAAAAAGGAAATGACGACATCAAGATGTTTGCACGCCGAGAAGCACTGCCCCATCAGTGGCAGTGCGTCGCCGACGCTTAGGCGCGTTTTTTCGCGCGGCCTTGTACGGCCTTAAAACGTGGATTGGTTTTGCAGATGACGAACATGCGCCCGCGACGACGGACAACCTGACAATCAGGATGGCGCTGGCGGGCGCTTTTTAGTGAGTTAACGACCTTCATGACGACGCCTTTTTGCGGCGGCCTACTTGGCCAAACTTACGCGCCAAGTGTGCCGCGCGCCCTTCTTTGTTCGTCGCTCGTGCCTTCCCGGTATATACCGGGTGTGAGGCGCTCGAGATATCCAGTGGGTAGTAAGGATAGGTTTTGCCATCTTGCCACTCGATGGTACGTGATGTTTGCAAGGTTGAGCCGACAATAAAATAGGCGTCAACACTGGTGWCATGAAAAACGACAGAACGGTATTCGGGATGGATATTGGCTTTCATAACGACTCCCCGTTGTTTGTTATGATATAACATAACACCACTAAGAAAGAATGAAAAGTCCATCAGCGTCCAGGTTAAAGATCTCATTTCCCGAACTTTTTGTTGTCAGTTCGCGAAAAGTGTTACTTTTTCTTACCTGAATCAACATGCGCGTGACGGCATCTGGTTAGGATTTGGCCATGGTGCTGAGCGCGGTTGCTCACATCTCCCACCAAGGATGGTGCTTATTAGTGGCGATAGGCCGACGGAGGAGCCGTCATATCGTATCTACCCCCAATACGCCATGGGCGTGCCATAGACAATGAATGCATGTGAACGGACGCGTGGGGACGTCTATCCAAAATAGGAGAAAGTTATGTTCTTGGTTGAGTTATTAGTGGTACTCAGCTGCATCTTAATTGGTGCCCGTATCGGCGGCATTGGTTTAGGTGTGATGGGCGGGGTCGGGCTCGCTGTCTTAAGTTTTGGGTTTGGTTTACAGCCCACGCATCCGCCGATTGATGTTTTATTAATGATTATGGCGGTGGTCGCCGCGGCAGCCACCATGCAAGCAGCAGGTGGCTTGGATTTTTTAATTAAAATTGCCACCAATATATTACGTAAAAACCCACGTCACATTACCTTTGTTGCCCCTTT